>JAQBFL010000220.1:0-2997 GCA_032123415.1 bacterium
TCGTCCTCGCGGCGCAGCGCGGGCAGATTGACCGCGGTCCAGGCGGCGCCCCGCAGCCCATTCGTGGTCCATTCCTCGCACAGCAATCCCTCGCCGTTCAGCACCAGCGAGTTCATGTCCAGCCCCGCCGGATGGATCACCTCGACACGGTTGGTGCGGACGGGGTTGAAGCCGCCAAACGTCCCGCGCGCGGAGAAGAAGGGCGCACCGCGCACGACGCGGCGCAACCGGTAGTCCAGCACGCTGCCCACCTCGACCCCCGGCAGGTTGACCACAAGAGTGCGGGCTGCGGGGTAGCGGGGCGCGGAGGCGACCCACGGGGCGTCCAGCACGTTGATTTCGGTGGGCGCCACCTCGCGCACGACGCCATCCGGCGCGGTCACCCGCCCGTGTTCGAGGACGACTTCTTCCCAGGCGGGGTTGTATCCGACCCTGATCTCGGAGTATTGCTTCTTGCCGGCGTAGGTCAGGATGCGCAAGCGGACGCTCTCCTCGGCCGTCCAATGGCGCGCGTCCTCCATCCGGTACGTCGTGACGTGCGACAGGACCTCCACGTCGTCCTCCTCGCCCCCTCCAGCCGTTCGAAACACCGGCATCTGCCGGCGGCTGTATTCGATGTCCTTCAGCGTCTGCTTCAACTCGAGGTAGCGCTCCGGCGGGAACGCGACCGCTTCGATCGCGAAGCGCGCGCGGGCCGTGAGCCGCCCACCCTCGAGCGTGGTGTCGGCGGAGAAGCTGAGCAGATCCGACTCGATGCGCGGGGTCGCCGGCAGCACGACCGGTTCCCACCCGTTCGCGGGCAGGTCCAGCTCGAAGGATTCCTCGATACCGCAGGCCACGTCGGTCTCCAGTGTATAACGCCGCACATCGAGCCCCGTTTGCCCGATCACGAAATTGGCGTACCCGATGGAAGACCCCAGCCACGGCAGGGGCAGCATCAGACGCCCATCCCCCTCGATCGTCATCCGCGGCGTCTCGTACTCCAGGCGCACGGACAGGGGCGTGGCCGTATCCCTCACATCGGCGGGTTCGATGACACAGCTCGTGACGCTTGCGCCGGGCATCCGCCGCTTGATCGCCCCCTCGAAGAAGCGTCGCCGCTCCTCGGGCTTCAGGCCGGCAAAGTGGTTGCGGTAGGCCGTGTCGTTGATGCCGCCGAACGTCAGCGTGGCCGAAGCACGCAGGCCGCCCTCGGCATCGAGGCGCCCCGCGCCCGCGATCGTCATCATGTTGCGCTCCGCGGGGATGATGGGCGACGTGCGTAGCGGCTCGCCCTCGGGGTGCGCGACGAGGTAGCTGCGGTTGCAGAGGTAGGCCGGAAAGATGTCCGCCGCGTTCTCGTCGGTGGGGTCCATGAGCGTATACGACCCGTCGTCGTTCGCCACGGCCACCACCGCATGGTTGAAGTATGGCTGGGGGACTTCCGGGTCCCTCTTCTCGCCGGCGTGGATCAGCACGGGGTAGGCCGGCAGGTCCGCCAGCCGCAACATGGCCACCAGCAGGGCGGCCTTGTCGCGGCAGACGCCGTAGCGGTTCTCGAACGTCAGCGAGACATCGTGCGGCTCGTAGCCCGGCGCCTCGTCCTCGATCGTCAGCCCCATGTAGCGGATCTGCTGCGAGACGAAGCGGAACAGCCGGTCGATACGCTCCGCGCGGCCGGGCGCATCGGCAATCAGCTCGCGCACCTTCTCCCGCATGCCGTCGGAGACGGCGGTCAGCCGCGGCTCGCTCAGCTTCCAGTACCAGCGGGAGATGTCCCGCCAATCCGGAATCGTGCTCAGCAGCAGGCGTTGAACGACTGTGTAGACCGGCGGCATGTTGGGTTCCTCGAACATGCGCGGCACGTCGGCGACCTCCCAGCGGTGCGTCACCCGAGCTCCGTTGGTCGAGCAGGCGTAGCGTACCGTGTCGGCCACGGGGTCGCGCAGCGCCATGCGGGCGAGGGGCCGCTCGACGGGGCCGGAGACCTCGTAGACGATCCGCTTCAGCGGGCTGGTATACTCGAACACGGCGTAGTCGCTCCATGTGTCCGGCACGCGGGCCTTGACGGTGTCGCGACGGGTCGCCACGCGGATCATGTCTCCCGTTTCGAGGCCCGGCAGCCCCACGCTGAGCACCTTGTCGTTCGGGTTGTAGATGTTCTGGCTCATCTGGGAGGGATCGACCATGACCCGGCTCTGAGCGTTCACGTCGACCGGGACAACCCTGCCGTCCGGCTTGAAGATCTCGACGGCCTCGACCGTCACGGTGCCGTAGGGCAGCGTGAAATAAAACGAGCGCGTTTGGTTCTCCCTCCGTCCCTTCTCGGTCAGAACCTTCACGAACTCCTCGGAGCGGGTGACCGACGTCCCATCGGCCTCGTACTCCATGCGGACGATCTCCTCGATCAGCACATCGTCGGCATTCGGGTAGGACTCGGGCGTCGCCGCGGCCGCCGCGGCGACGATGCGGTCCCGCGCCGGGTCCGCGCCCGCGCGCGGGCCGCCGGCCGACAGGAGCGCCAAAAACAGGACCATCGATAACGTTCGGTTCATGATTGCGCTCGCCTTTCCAGATCCATGTGTGTTCGGAGTCCTTTGTACTACACTACCGGCTGCGAGTCGATAGCAGGTGGGCTCGATGTCTAACAGCGTTTGCGGAAAGCGCCATTGATTAGTGTCGCCGCTGACCATGCCGTGCGCGACGCATTGAAGAGCGACGGGTGACGATTGCGATTCCCTTCGACAGCACGGGGGGTTCTGCTATGATCCGCCGGCATGACGTGCCGATGCAGGCTCTTGCCAAAGCCGCGATGGAGAATACTCTTGCCGGCCGCGGCGGTCTTGGGTCTCGCGGCCGCGCTTGGCGGAGCGATCGCCTTGCGGCGCGGCGTGCCCCCGGAGGCTGCGCGCCCGCCGCGGGAATGAAGTACGGGCAGGCCCTCCGATAAGAAGCCGCACCATTAGCAGTTGTCAGCCCAGGCATTCCGCCAACAGCCTAGGACTGTATAATGCGTTG
>JAQBFL010000221.1:0-6088 GCA_032123415.1 bacterium
CGCGGGGGTTGATGCCCACGATGCAGTTTGCCGTCAGCTCGCGGATGTGAATTCTGTCCCTCATGGCACGCCTCTCACAGCAGATGCTGCCCCCCGTCCACGTACACGATCTGCCCGGTCACCACATCGGACTCGAGCAACCACGCCACGGCTTCCGCCACGTCCTCAGGACGGCAGCGCGCGTTCAGCGGCACGGGACCGGCCGCATCCCACAGGGTGTCCTCGCCCTTGCCGGGCGGCGGAAGCACGGCTCCCGGCGCGACGCCGTTGACCGCGAACTCCGGAGCCAACTCGATGGCGGCGGAACACGTGAACTCGGCCAACGCCTTCTTGGACACCAGATACGGCACGCACCCGGCCTCGTGGTGCGCCACGCGGCGGTCCAGGAGATTCACGATGCGGCCCAGCAGCGCGCCGCGTGAAACGTGCGGCGCACCGGGCGCGCGCCGGGCGAGCAACCGCTCCGCGAAGCGGCGCGTAAGCAGCATGGGCGCCAGGAGATTGACTTCGAGGTGCGCGCGGAACTCGGCATCACCGGCCTCCAGCATGGTGTCCTTGCGGAAGATCGAGGCGTTGTTGACGAGCAGGTCCACCGGACCCGCCACATCCCAGGCTTTGTCGATCAACTCCGCGGGACGCCCCCCATCCAGCGCGTGCCGGACGACATGCGCCCGTACGCCAAGCCCGACGAGCTCCGCGGCCAGGCCGCCAGCCTCCTCGACCGAACGGTTGCAGTGCACCACAACCGAACACCCGCGGGCCGCCAGCGCCCGGCAGATCGCCGCGCCAATGCGCACCGCGCCCCCCGTCACCAGCGCCGTTTGTCCGCCGAGGTTCACGCTCTCAGTATGCCCGCGCACCCCTCAGCCGTCAACCGGTTTGAGATTCAATATGTGCGTCCTTCCGGCCTTCCGGGTTGAGTGTGGGTAACCCCAAGCTGTTGTGGTTTAACATGTGCCTCGTGAGCCAATCCCTTTCACTGAGAGCGGGCCTGGGGACGATCGCTCACTTTGCGGCTCTGGTTCGGGCGCAATGGAGCGCGGCGCGGAGGATGGGGGTTTCGGCGCGGATGGTGGACTGGATCTGGGAATAGATGTGGAGGCATTGGTTAAAGACGGCGAGGGCGTCTTCGCCCATGTCACGGGCGGCAAAGAGTTCGGGGCGGCGCGGTGAGAAGTCGAGCCCAAGTTGAACGGCGTGCGATGGGAGGGTGGCGCCCATGTCGCGGTTGGTGAGGAGCAGACGGCAACGGGTGCGTCCGGTGTGCGAGCAGGCGTCGAGGAACCAGGTCGGCGAACCGGTTGAATCCACATGGAGCATGACCAGGAGTTTCTTCTCCAGTTTCCACAGGTCGCGGAGGGTCTGTTCCGGAACGCCGAGAGTGCGGAGGAGAACAAGCATGCGCAAGAAGGCGAGGTAGGCGTCGGAGTAGGCTTTGCCCTTGAACACCGGCAGTTCAAAATGGATTTGCAGGGAATGAAGGTGGATCACAGGCCGATTCAACTGCCCGGCCATGTCTCCAAGCGTATGCATGGCTCGGCCGGACGTTTCGGATTGCGGGATCTGTTTGGCGATCATTAGGTTGTTCTCATAGCTCGACCATCGTGATGCCGGGATTCTGTGAGTCGGATCGTTCGCTTGACTTGAGATCCTCGTATCTCGACATGAGATCGCGGCCGGCTATGGCCCGTCGAGAGTACTCATCGCCGGGCAAAACCAGCTTCAAGCGCTTGGCTTGAAGTTCGCGGGACAGAAAGGAACGACAGGCATCGCGCAGCTTGCCTCCTTTACCCGACGAGCCCCATCCATGGATGACGCGGAGAACGCGCACTCCCGAATGTCGAGCACTCGCGATATCACGCTTCAGTCTCGCGACACCTTCCTCAACGGACGGCAAGCCAGTCTCTACGTTGACGTTCTGAATCTTAGCGCGATGCGATCTCTTTGAAGTTACGTGCTGAACGCTGCCGCAGAACCGACAAACGCCGGCAGTATCGGCAATCTCATTTCCACATGTATCGCAGTCTTTCATCGTGTCGAGGAGACTATGCCTCACGACGGGGGCGATGCAAAGCAGAAAGCGGGTGGCTGATTGACAGCCATCGGTTTCGAAGAGGTTGAGGTGACGAGTCGAACCAAGGACGGTGGTATCGACGTGCGCGGGACGTTGGTCGTTGGTGACGTCATCCGCACGCGCTTGGCAGTCCAGGTGAAACGCTGGAAACAGAACGTTCAATCGCCTGTCATCCAGCAGGTTCGCGGTAGTCTCGGCGCGCACGAGCAAGGGCTGATCATACGACGACGAGTTCTCCTACGCAGCGGAGCTTGTGAGTTACGACGCGGTGATCGAGGCATTGCTGGCCTGCGCCGGGGCGTTGGAACGGGCGAAGAGTGTTCGGACTCTCCCTTCACGGGGTTTCCGTCAGCCGTGGATAGCGCGACGGTTTCCCAGGCGTCTCCGCGCGCCATGTCCGCGCGAAGTCCCAATTGCCAAGCGGTGAAGCGGATAGCCCAAACAGCGCCGCACCGGCCTCCGGCACGGTTGCGCACTCCACCCGCGCCGCATCGGGGTACACCAGTCCGACGCCGCCGATCGAACTCTCGCCGACCGTCAGTGCGTAACAGTTGTGGATAGCAGCCTGATCTCCCGTGCCGCCGGCCAGCAAGCCTACGGGCAAGCCGTCGGGGCCAGTTACCGCGCCACCGGCGAAAGAATCGCGGATCACGGCGCCTTCTCCCTCGTTGGCGCCCACCAACCCTCCAGCCGCCCGACGGTAAGTGTCGCTCGATCCGGCAAAGGAACTCTGCACTTCCGTGCGCGCATAGCACCGTTCGATGACGCCGTAGTTGATGCCGACCAGTCCTCCTGCATTCTCGTTTCCGGTCACCGCGCCGACCGCGAAGCTGTCCTGGATCGTCCCGCTGTTGGCCCCGACCAGTCCGCCGAGATGATTGCCGACCCAGAGGGGCCGGACGCCCACCGCGGACGAACAGTGGGCCACACGCCCGTTATTGCTGCCCACCAGGCCCCCGAACGAGCCGCTGCCCGACACGACGCCGGCCACATGGCAGTTCGTGATGGTGCCCTCATTGCCGCCCACGAGGATTCCCACGTGGTCGCAGCCGGCGACGACCGCATCCTGCACACGGACATTCCCGATCCACGCCTGCTCGGTCGTCGCCCCGAATAGCGCGATGAACCTGGTTACGACCCCAAAGCGCGCGATGCGCAGGCCCGTGATCCTGTAGCCGCGCCCGTCGAAAACACCCGCGAAGGGTTGCGCGTCGCCCCCGATCGGCCGAAAGCCTTTGCCGTCGTCCCATGCGGCGGTGCCGGAGATGTCGAGATCGCACGCCAACACGAAGTGGCTGGAGGGCCAGTTGTCGATCTCCTGAAGCTGTGCCGGAGTGGCGACCCGGTAGGGATCCTCTTTCGAGCCGGACCCCGCGCCGCTGAACGCGCGACCTGCCGCGCTCTGGCCGGACGACGCGACGCCGGAGGCTGACATCGGCGCCGGAGGCACGTTGTCGCGCGGAGCGGACAGCTCCGGCCCCCTGACCATCACGGCCGCAGCGGGAGAATGCCGGATGCGAAAGAACATCGGCACCCGAACGCGCATGTCCCCTCCCGTCGCCGGAATGCTGGACAACTGAGACCAGTCCGAACTCCAGTTTGTCTGGCTCAGCGACGGACTCCACTCGATGGTGTAGGTGCCGTCGCCCTGCACATCCGACCACGATAGCTCGCCATCGCCGGAGAACCCCTCGATGACCAACTCCGCCGCTCGCCCCGAAACCGCCAGCGCCGCCCACGCCCATAGAACCAGTCCGAACCTGACTCCGGCCTTCATGTCAGCCTCCTATGATCTTCGCGAACGGCGTGAGTGAGCTTTCGGCGCGGCTAGCGACGATAAGCTCCGCTCATTTGTTCGGCTCGATTGCGTATTCGAGCGTCACTACGGCTTTAGCCGTTTTCTCGATAGTCGAAGTGTCGTACTCGCCGTATCCGGAAGTGTCAGTGGAGTTCCGCTCGGTTATCTGGAAAACCCCCTGCTGCGCTGAGATCAACACCCCTACCTTGCCCTTGCTGTTCTCTGCAAGTGCTACTGCACGTCGGTACCCGTCCGACGTCGCTTCAGCAAGTAGTCCCAGTTTAGCATCTTTCAGGTCGGAGATATAGAACTCAGGACTCCGGGCTCTGATGTCAACCCCGTCCTTTATCAATTCGGTTATGCCGGTAGAAACGTTTTGGATCAGTCGGACATTACTGGACGTGACGGTGATGGTCTGAAAGGCGTCATAGTATTCTGTTTCGTTGGTCTCCTTCCCCTGAGCATCACGCTTGGGAATCTTCGCGGTCTGAATGGTTCCCGAGACCAGTTCTGCCTCGCCGAACCCCGCCCGCTTGAGATACGCCACCACCGCATTCCTACTTTCCTGCAATTTGTCGTAGGATTCCTTCAGGCTGGACCCCCTTGCAGTGCAGGTGGAGACGAACTTTCCGACGTCTGACGTGACATCCTTCTCCGCGTATCCCTTTACAGTGATGGCCTGCTCATGTCTGATTCTGACGAACAACTTGGACAACAGTGACGCTGAAAGGATCATACCCAATGCCAGTATGCCCGCGGCAACCGATAGCTTAACAACGCTATTCATTCTCTCATCCTTGCCTAACATTGGCGTTCACGGGCGCGAGCTTGCGAGCGTACCGTGCGACGCCGTGTTGGCAGCCGCTTTCTTTTCCGTCAATGCCCGGCTGAACTGATTTCATGGCTCGCGCTTGCACAATCGTCCACCGTAATCGTCGCCCGTAATCGTGAACCGATTTCCCCGCCGGCCGTCGGCGGACGATTACGGGCGACGAGTACGGCTCACGATTCCCTCCGGTCGCTCCGTTCTCACTCCTCCTTGCCCAACTCGTGTATTAGACGGCTTGACTTCAGAAATACAGCCAGCCGCTTGAATGTCCGTCGGCATCGGCTCCGTTCCGCGGCGCTACGCATCGTACTGTGGCTTGAATGTACTCCTGAGACGCGACTCAGGCAAGGGAAAAAGCATTTGCCGGCGCAAGGACGCGCTGGGTGGCGGTGGTTCTGGATTCTTAAGGGATAATGGCATGGAGGCGCCTCCTTAGAAGGGGAAGTCCTCGACTGCGGTGGGATGCGCTGAAGGGGCGGGCGGTGCGAGGGGCTCAGGTGGATTCCATGATGCGTTCCGTGCTTGTTGTTTGTGCCCCCTCAGGCGGCCGCCCATGGGTTCAGTGAGGGCACGCCGCTTGGAGCCACGCCCTCCGTATTCCGCGTCACCAGCGTCCGGCCATGAATCAACGCGGTGGCGGCAAGCTGGCCGTCAAGAACCGGTATCGGTGTGCCCTGCTTTTCGGCGGAACCCGTTATCGCGCCCCATCGACAGGCGGCTTCGTAGTCAAAGTCCAGGATGCGGCCGGCGAAGCGACGCTTGAGGTCACGGTCCATCCAGTTTCTCAGTTTCTGTCGGCGCTTCTCGTCGTCGAGTTTCGCCAGTCCCTTCTCGATCTGCCCGGCGGGATGCTGACGGTTAAGGCATCGAAGACGGGCGGGGACGTGGAAATCCCGATCTTCGGGCCGTTGCGGGATGTTCTGACGACACGCCGCGGCAAGGGCTTGGTCTTTCCGGAAGCGGCGGCGTTGCTGAAAGAGAATCCGGACGCGCTGACGTGGCGGTTCAAGAAGGTCGTGGCACGCGCGCTGGACGACAACGCTCCGGAGGAGTGGCCGGTGCGCTACTCGGCCGGCACCGCTTGGGGGAATCCGGCACACTCCGCGCATCACCGACACCGGCGGCGATGCGCTGCGCGGCTTCTTCGAGCGTCGCTGGCCCTCCACGCTCCAGCAGGACGGCGATCAGGAGGCTGTAACTGGATACGTCTCGGCGCTGGGCAACGTT
This sequence comes from bacterium, assembly GCA_032123415.1. Taxonomy (GTDB): domain Bacteria; phylum Verrucomicrobiota; class Kiritimatiellia; order UBA8416; family JADHWI01; genus JAQBFL01. The sequence continues at coordinate 5,929 of JAQBFL010000221.1, forward strand.
CTCCACGGACGGCACGGCGATTCCAAGCGCTTCGCAGTAAGCGTTCATGGTGCTGTCTTCCCTCTCCCGCAGCACTTCTTATGCTTCCTCCCACTGCCGCATGGACACGGTGCGTTCCGCCCGACCTTTGGCTCGGTCCGTACAAGAGCGCCAGCATCGC
>JAQBFL010000222.1:0-4464 GCA_032123415.1 bacterium
CCGCGCCGCCTGCATCTTCCCCAGCACGGCCTGACAATCCTGCTTCGATGGATCGGTCATCTACATGTCTCCTGTTCGTTAAGGCTACCAGCGATGGAACCTGTAGCCCAGCCCGAACGTGTTCGTGTGTCACTGTTACTCATGTGCTCCCACTGACCGACAGAACTCTAGTACAAGACAGGGCTCTTGCCAACCCCCTTTCTTGCTTTTCCTGAAAGCAGTTTAATTGCGGCGCAATATGTTATAAAGTCCCTCCCACCTGAAATAAAAGGTGTGGACACGCCGAAAGGAGACGAAAGGAGACGAAAGCGCAGCTTTTAAGTTGACGCGGCGTTCGGTTTGATGCATGCTCGTGGACAGTTGATTGAAATCGCGCAGAAGACATGCGGGTCGATAAACGGAAGTCCGTGAAAATCGGACGTGGATGCGCCGCTGTAACCGGATACGATCTTCCCACGGGCCACCCCGCGAAGCGGGGGAAGGCGGGAAGAGAGGCTGGAATCCGGAAGCCAGAAGACGAATCGACCACGCGCTCTTCTTCTCTTCCGCAACCACGAAGAGAGTGAGCTTCGGACCTTCTTGCAGGCAAGCCCTCGTTCCCATTGCGGATCGAGGGCTTTTTTGTTGCCCGGCCGAGGGCGGCAGAGAAGTCGTGCGGGCGGGCGAAGCGGCGCAGGGCAACGAAAGAGAAGGGGTCGGAACATGCGAAACGGACGAACGGCAATGGCGGCAGTGCTGGCTGCGGTGGCGGTTGGAACGGAGGCGGCGCGCGCGGAGTTGTGGGGTTTCGGCGGCACACAACTGCAGGTCGAGTATGTGGCCGGCGAAGGGCAGAATGCCTCCGCCCTCGTTCTGAATTTCGGTTCGGCCCATTATGTGTTCGGCTACCGGTGGGGCGAGGCGGCCAGCGGCCTGGATATGATATCCGGCGTGGCTGCCGGGGGAGGGGTCGATATCACAACTTCGGACTTTGGCTGGGGCCTCTTCGTGGCGAGCATACGCTATGACGGCCTGGAGATGGGCGCCGGAGGTTGGCCCAGCGACTGGTTGAGTTACTGGACCAGCACCGACGGGGCCAACTGGACGCCGTCGATGGATGGCGCCAACGCGCGCGTGCTGGCCAACGGGGGCTGGGATGCGTGGTCCAACGAAACGGCCGACGTCTGGCCTCCGGCGAACGTGCCGCCGGCGGTCGTACCCGAACCGGCATCCATGAGCCTGCTGGCGCTTGGCGCCGGGGTACTCTGGCTGCGGCGCAACCGGACGAAAAGCTAGATCGCGGCCATGGCAACGCTCGACACACACGGCCTGACGTTCGACGCGAAACGCAAACACGGCGCCCGCGCGGGCGGCTGCGCACTCGTGCTGTGGGCGGCGTGCGCCTGGACGGCGAGCGGAGACGCGTTGAGCCTTTCCGCGTCTGCCGGGCCGGGCGGCGCCATCCTGCCCTTGGGCGAGATCGCGATCGAGGCAGGTTCGGACGCAACCTTCGAGATTGCGCCGGCTGCCGGATTCCACATCGCCGACGTGCTTGTGAACGGCCGATCCGTTGGTCCCGTGCCTGTCTTCACATTCGTCGAGGCGCGCTCCAACCAGACCATCGAGGCGAGTTTCCACGTGCCGTGGGCGTCACGCGTCGTTTCCTACGCGCCGGGAACGAATGCCGCCGTTCAATGGCATTACCCCCAGACCGCGCTGGGCGAGCCAAGCCGCCGCACAAACTACGGGTTCGCCGACGTCACGATGTTTCAACCCCCCTGGATGACCAACCAGATCGTTTCCATCGGATCGGGGGGGGAACTGACGGTCGAGTTCGCGGGCGCCGTGACCAACGACCCTCACAATATCCACGGCATCGACCTGCTGGTGTTCGGCAACGCCATGTTCGAAATGGTTGGAGGGCGGGCGTCGGGACTTTCGGAAGAGCCGGCCCTCATCTCCGTCAGCCAGGACGGCGCCGCGTGGCACGAAGTGCCGCTCGCGCAGGCCGATTCGCTCTTCCCGACACTGGGTTTCACCAACGCGACCGCACCCGCCAACGAATGGTTTGCGACCGGAACGAGTCCCACGAGTTTCGTTCGACCGGTCGATCCCTCCGCGGCATGCGCCAACAAGACCTACGCCGAACTGGTGGCCTTGTACGACGGAGCGGGCGGAGGGGCGGGAGTCGATCTCGCGCATGTCGGTCTCGCATGGATTCGCTATGTCAGAGTGTGGCAGCCGGCCGGTCAGAGCTGGTCGGCGGAAGTGGACGCCTTCGCCGACGCGGCGCCAAGCCTTTCGCGCACCGTGAACATCGCCTCCGCGCGGGGACACAGCCTTCCGGCGCCGGGGGCGCATGCGGCCACGTCCGGCGTGCCCGTCACCTGCTCGGTGACGCAGTCGGTCGTCGCGCTGGGCGATGGGGTGCGCGCGGCGTGTCGCGGGTGGACCGCCACTGAGGCGGGCGGCGCGGTCTCCAGCGGCACGCAAACGACCAGGCGATTCGCGCCCGTCGAACATACCTCGCTGACCTGGCTCTGGGAGACGGAATATTGGATCGACGTCGCCGCGGAGGCAGGCGGGCTGGTTTCGGCGGATTCCGGATGGCTCGTCGCGGGATCGACACTTGAGGTGATGGCCACGCCGGCGGCGGGATTCACGTTTGCGGAGTGGAGCGGCGACGTGGGCGGAGCCGACGTCCGCAACCCGAGCCTGACGCTCGATGCCGACCGGACGCGCACGGTGCGGGCGCGCTTCGAGGAATGTGCGGTGTCCCCCCTGCTGGCGGATTGGCTGATCGCGTTCGGGCTCACCAATGCGTCGCCCGCCGCGGAAGCCGATTTGGATCATGACGAGGACGGATTCACGGCGCGGGAGGAATTCGCGGCCGGGACGGATCCGAACGATGAGCGCTCCTGCCTGCGCCTGGCGGACATGCGAAACGCAAGCGGCGTCAACGAGCTGGTCTGGCTGGGCGGGCCCGGCGGCGCGCCGGTCGGTTTCACCGTGTGGACAAGCGGGGCGCCCCATGTGGGCTGGACCGTTCTGACGTCCGGACTTGCCAAGGCTTCGAACGGAACCAACCGCCTATCGCATGCGGCCGCCGGCAACGGACCGTTGTTCTATCGCATCACGGTACCCACGGAGGAACCATGAAGACGAGAGCTTCTTCAGCACCTTCCTCCGTGGGCGGCCGTCCCCGCGCCGCGTTCACGCTGCTGGAGCTTCTGGTGGTCGTTTCGGTGATCGGCCTGCTGACCGCGCTGCTGCTGCCCGCCCTCAGCCGCGCGCGGGAGAAGGCGCGCGATGCGAAGTGCCGCTCGAACCTGCGCCAATTGTGCGCCGCGGCCTTGGTGTACACGGCCGACCACGCCGGCCGCTTCCCGTCCGCCTACCGCACCGAGTTCGCGGACGGGGTGTTGACCCGCCATGCGTGGGACTTCACCGTGGTGCCTTCGGCGGGAGGCATGACCGTCAAGCCGGGATTGCTGTTGGCGAGTTACACTGACGGTCGGGTGCTTCAGTGCCCCTCGTTCCGACCGTCCTCCTCCGCGAGCGAGCCCTACACGGGCTATAACTACAACACGAGCTACATCGGGCATGGCGACCTCGAAGCGATTCCCGATCCCGCGCGCATCGGGCAGGTGATCGCACCCGCGCGGTGCGCCCTGTTCGGAGATGGCGAGTTCGCCGGCGGACCCAACAAGTTCATGCGCGCGCCGTTCAACGATCTGGAGGGGTACGGCGATGCGGATTCCGCGCTGCGGGCAGCCGGCACGCAGGGATTCCGCCATCTGGAAAGGACCAATATCGGGTTCTGCGACGGGCACGTCGAATCGCTTGACCGACGCTATACGGAAACCGACGCCACGAGTCCGGTCGCCGCCGGCACGGGATTCATCTCTCCGGACAACAGCCTGTACGACCTGCGCTGACTCGGCCTCGCCCGTTGGGCAAAGCATTCAGGATGCGGAACGTGCCGGGGAAAGGGTGCCGGACGTTTTGCATTGTCGCTTGATTTCCGGTTCGGTTTGCCGCAGAGTTCCTTCATGGGGCGTGCTTACAATTACGTGACCCCCAAAGGAATCCATCTCATGATACGTTCGGCGGACACGAGAAACATGGCGGTATTCTGCGACTTCGAGAACGTCGCGCTGGGCGTGCGGGACGCGAAGTACGACAAGTTCGACATCGGCAAGGTCCTCGAGCGGCTGCTCCTCAAGGGCAACATCGTCGTCAAGAAAGCGTACAGCGACTGGAACCGCTATCGCGACTTCAAGGCGTCGATGCACGAGGCGTCGTTCGAGTTGATCGAGATTCCCCACGTCAGGCAGTCGGGCAAAAACTCGGCGGACATCCGGCTGGTCGTGGACGCGCTGGACCTGTGCTATACCAAGTCTCACGTCGACACGTTCGTGATCGTCCGCGGCGACTCGGACTTCTCCCCGCTCGTCAGCAAGCTGCGCGAGAACGACAAAACCG
>JAQBFL010000223.1:0-10968 GCA_032123415.1 bacterium
CACCGCCGCGGAAGCAGGCGGCAACGGAGAAAACAAACCTCATCCTAAAATCATGGGAGGCCCCTATCTACTCGAAAACCAGGATCGAATTCTAACAGTATGTATGGCAGCCATGATTGTGGCCGGCAGCGCCGCGCTCGCGGCCGAGCCGGCGGCGGGCAAGACCGCGCCGGCGCCGGGCATTGCGGCGAAGGTGCTGGCACTCACCGGCGCCGAGACGCGGATCGTGTGGCTTCGACGCGAGCGGTCGGATACCTACCAGGGCGGTCACGACGGTGGCCCCGGCCAAGCGATCATGGCTTTCGACACGGGAGGGAAAGGCGAACGCAAGCTTGTCCCCGAATGAAGGAGGAGGACTCCTCCGGACCCAGGTTGACTTTCACCGAATCGGGAAGAATGTCCTCCAGGCGCACCGTGCGTGGCGCGGGCTTTGCCGACGCAGAGGGTCTGACGCGACTGCCCATGCCGCCAAGCCCACCGTCGCCGGACATCGACTGGGCCTGAAGCGGCTGCACAGTCACCGTGCCCAGCAAGATGGAAAGAAACGCGAAAACCATCGGCCCGCAATGGCCTGTCTTCATATTTGCCATTCCTCGCTTTCGTAAAGCATCCAGCACTTCGATCCAGAAATTTCAATTAGAGCAATCAGCCGCGATTCGGATTTTTGCGACTCAGTGCTAGCGCTCCGCCTTGATCCGGTAGAACAGCGTCGGGTTGGTCACGCCGTTCCATATCACGAAGTTCGTGACGACCGTGGGCAGCACGCCGTTGGTTCTGATGCACTGCCAGTCCACACCCGTGGGCATGAGGCTGCCGCTGACTTCGATGTATTGCGTGGCCCATCGGCCGCCCTTCCAATCAAGCCGCACCTGATTTCCGTCAAGACCCACGCCAATGACGGAGAGCACAGACTCCCTGATGGTCGGATCGGTATCCGCCACGTATTCCTGCCAGGCCTGCATGCCGTCGCCGTCAAGGTCGCCGATATCTTCCGTTTCCCAGTCGGAGTTGGTCAGCCCGTACGACTGCAGCCAGGCGATGGGCGTGCCGAGCGAGGTGCGGGCGTCCGGCAAGCCGAAATTCACGATCTGCGCCAGCTCCTCAGCGGAAAGGCCCGCCAGGGCGCCCAGGCCCAATTCCGTCAACACCGGCCCCTTGTTGGTGGCCGTGTTGCGATCCGGATTCTGCGCGCCGAAATGCATGACGCTCTTTGTCTCGCCGGGCAACAGCACCACCTGGTACTCATAGCCCAGGGAGCCCGTGGAATAACTGACCACCGAAGGACGCTGACGCCCGTGATCGTTGGCAATCACGTGCAGGATCGTCGGGTCTCCGGAACCATCGGTGTCGTCGGTCACAATCCAGTTGTCGCCCGTCTCGAACGCCGCATTGCCATCCGATGTCCCCACAATGACGGTACTCGAGTCCGATCCCAGATTGGTATCCAGCCTCACCCGGTTCGTCGCAGTCGATGCACCGGCGTTGCGGAGCACCTCCACGAACCGCGCATAGGCCTGGTCGGCGGGCACGTAGATCCGGCGTGTGGTGACGACGCCCGCGTTCGTCGCCGGCCCAATCACTACTTCTCGCCCCCCGGAGAGCAGTGCGCCGCTCGCAAAGCTTGGAAAACCGCTCAGCACGTGCCCGCCGTCGTAGGCATCGCTGGTGCCATTCGCAATATTTCCGTCCTGCCGGATGTCCCACAAGTAGGAGTCTCCGTCATACAAATTGACCGGCAGTGCAACGGAAGCGGCGTCGTCATCCTCGATGGTCAGCGTTGCGTCGTGCGGCTCGCCCAGCGTTCCGCCGCCCGTCGGATTGCCCAGCCACAGGATGACCGTCTCGTCCCCCTCGGCCAGCGCGTTATCCAGGATGGACACCGCAAAACTGGCGGCTACCTGCCCCTCGGCGAAGGTCAGCGTGCCGTTGGTGGCCGCGTAATCGCTGCCCGCCGTCGCCGTGCCGTTGCTGGTGGCAAAGTCCACCGTCACCGCCTGGTTCGTGTTCCCGCCGCGGCGCACGGTGATCACGGCCGGCCCGCCGGCCTCGTCCACCGTGCAGGTCGCGGACTCGAAGGCGATCTCGCCCTGCACGGTCAAGATCACAGCCCGCGTCCGTTGCACCCCGCTGTCCTCATTCCGGAAGGTGACGGCGGCGATGTAGCTGCCCTCGGCAAACGCGTCGGCGCCCGCGTTGACGGCCACCGTGACATCGGTGGTGGCGCCCGCCGCCAGCGTTCCGCTGCCCGGCGCGACGCTGACCCAGTTCGACGCGCAAGCCGCCGTCCAAGCCAGGTTCGTGCTTCCCGTGTTCGTCAGCGTGTAGACCTTGTCTGACGGGCTGAAAGGGCCGCCCCGGTAGCCGGCCGACGACAGGCCCGAGAGGGGGCTCACCATCATCGGGTCGCCGGACCGGCCGAGCAGCTGGATGTCGTCGATGTTCCAGCCGCCGTACGTGACGGATTCATCCGTGGGCCCCATCAGCCATCGAACATACACGGTCGCCTCATCGTCCGCGACGGCGGAGATATCATAGCTGACGTCCATCCATGACGTGTCCTGGAACGAGGAGCCGTTGTGGTCCCACACCGTGGTCCAGTTTGCGCCATCGGCGCTGACCTCGACCGTCGCATGGTCGAACCACTCGTCTTCCACGCCGAGCCAGCGGCGGAAGGACAGCGACACATCCTCGTACCCCGAACAGTCGAGCGCCGGTGTCGTCAGCGCGTATACCGGAATGTCGTCTGCGTAGGCGCCGGCCAGGTTGTAGCCATAGACGTTAGGCCCGGTGAAGCCGGACGACGGGTCGCCATCCCAGCCCTGGGGCACGCCGAAAGCCCACTGCCCTTCGGTGGTCCACCCCGGATCCTCGTCGAGCGGGAAGGAGTGGAGCACCACCGGCGACATGGGCTGGACCAAGAGCGCGCCCCTTCGCTTCTGTATCGCGCCGCTGAGCACGTTGGAGAAAGCCAGCGTTTCCCGGTACTCGCCCACCGCCAGCGCGGCCGACGCCTCGCTCACCGTCACCGTGACGGCGCTCATCTCGTCCGGCGCGAGCGTGCCGCCGGCGGATGACACCGAAACCCAGGCGCCGGTCCAGGCGAGCGACCACGTCACGGAGGAGGGCCCGGCGTTGCTGACCGCGTAGACAGTGGAAGTCGGGGAGAAGGGCCCGCCGATTACGCCGGAAAAGGCGAATTCCAGCGCCGGCGTGATGCGCAGGTCGTCGCGCAGAATGGTCATGTGCACCGGCACCAACACCGTCGGATTGTCCGCGTCATTGCAGGTAACAACGATTTCCCCGTTGTAGACCGCGGGAGCGAGCTCGCCTGCATGAAAACCCACCTGGCTGTCTGCCGAAGAACCGGCCGGCAGGTTGGCTGCCGCGGATGGATCGAAGGACAGCCACTGCAGGTTCATCTCGTTCAGCGCGCGCGACAGGTTGATGCGCCCGCCCGACGCGCACAGCGTCGGGAAGAGCACGTCCGCCGTGCTCATCATGGCCTGCTTGATCTCCTCGACGGTGGCGGCCGGATTGACCGAAAGCATCAGGGCGGCTGCGCCGGCGACATGCGGCGTAGCCATTGAGGTGCCGCTGAACACCACGTAGCCGCCACCCCGCTTGCAGCTCAGAATATCCGTGCCGGGCGCGGCGATGTCCACCGTGGTCTGGCCGTAGGACGAGAAGCCCGATTTCAGATCGTCGTGGTCCGTGGCCATGACCGCCACCACATTGGACGACTCGTACCCGCACGGATAGCTCGGCACGACGTCGTTGTTCGAATTGGCGTTGCCCGCCGCAGCAACGAATGCGATCCCGGCCGCCCCCGCCGCGTCGATCGCGTCCTTCATCGCCTGGCTGTAGCCGCCGCCGCCCCACGAGTTGCTCAGGACCCTCGCACCCTTGCCGGCCGCGTATTCGACACAGGTGACGGCATCCGCCACGTCGCCGGAGCCGCCGGAATTCAGGAACTTGGCGGCCATCAGGCTGACCCGCCAGTTGACGCCGGCAACGCCGATGCCGTTGTTGCCCACGCCGCCGATCGTGCCCGCGCAGTGCGTCCCGTGATCGTGATCGTCGCGTGGATCGCCGGAGCCGTTGATGGCGTTGATGCCGTAGACGTCGTCGACGTAGCCGTTGCTGTCGTCGTCGATGAGGTTGCCCGGGATTTCATCCGGGTTATGCCACATGTTGCCGGATAGGTCTTCGTGGCTGTAATCGATGCCGGTGTCGATGACGCAGACGATGATATCGGCGGACCCGGTCCGGGTGTCCCACGCCGCGGGCGCGTCGATATCCGCGCCCGGCGTGCCGCCGGTCTGCCCGGTGTTATGCAGGCCCCACAGCTCTCCGAAGCGCGTGTCGTCCGGGATCGTGTCGAGCGCGCGCACGGTGTAGTTCGGCTCGGCGTAGAGAACGCCCGCGGCGCCGTTGAACGCGGCCAGCGCCTCCTCAACCTTCACGGCGGGCGGGAGCTTCACAAGCGCAAGACCGGGCACGAGGCGGTATTCCTTCCGCACCTCGCCGCCGCCCAGGGAAGCCAGCAGCGCGGCGCGGACTGGTCCGTTCACGCCCGCCGCAAAGCGCACGAGCAGCTCGCCGGGCACGAAGGCCGCGCCGGGCGCAGCCTTCGTGAAGTCATGGCCGGGCTTGATCCGGCTCGCAGCCGCGCCTCCGTCGAACGGCAACGGCGTCACGCCGGTGCTGCGCGACGCGAGGCGGAACGTGAGGGCGCCGTCCGCCGACGCGCCGTTCGAAACGGTCAGGACATTGGTTTGCGACTGCCCCATCTTGTTCGTCACCCACATCTCGGCGGGGGTCACGCCGACCTGCGGGCTGGTGAATACAGTCAGCGTCACCGGCCGGACCTGGCCGATGCCGGTGGTCAAGTTGCTGAAGACCACCGTGTCCTCGTAGACGCCCTCGCCGAGCGACAAAGCCGATGCGTTGATCGACACCGTCACGCTTTGCGTCTTCCCGGCGTCCAGCGTTCCGCCGGCGGGGGCCACGGTCGCCCAGGTCTGCGCGGTCGCGGCCGTCCAGGTGACGGGCAGGGCCGAGCTGTTCGCGAGGGAATACACCGCGTCCGCCGGGGCGAAAGGCCCGCCCGGATGCCCGCGGGACGAGAACCCCTCCGAGGGAGAGATGTGGAGGTAGTCTGGAATGCCGCGGCCCGACAGCGCCACGCGGACCTCCGGCTCATCGGCATCGTTGTTCTCAATCACGACCTCGCCCGTGTTCGTGGCCACAGCCGCGGGCGTGTAGATCACGTCGAACGTGATGGACGAGTGCGGCGGGAGAGAGCAAGGAAATGCCGCGGGCTCGTTCGTCATGCGGTACGAACCGCTGACGATCATCTGCGTGCCCACAGGCGCAGTCGCTTGCGGGGCAGTTCGCGACCCGGCGGGCGCGACGCGCGGGTCGCCCCCGGCGGGCCGCGCGTTGAGGGCCGCCTGGGCGTCGCTCACGGCGGCGGTGCTTGGCAAGGTTTCGCCGGCCATGACATCATCGAAGAAGTGCGTGGTGTCGCTGGCCGTGTATCCGCCGAGGCCGACGCGTCCGTCGGCCAGCGAGGCGTCGCTCCCGCTCCAGACCAGCGCGCCGTTGATGTAGAAGCTCAATGCGCTGCCTTGCGCCGTGGCTCTCAAGACATTGACGCCAGGCTGAATCGACGGAGAAGCCGTCCAGGACTGGAGCCAGGACCAGCTTCCATTCACCTGCTTCCAGACGCCGTAGCTGCCGTTGACGGAGATCTGGAAAACGTAGGCCGACCCCACCGCATCGTCAAAGTCCGCTGTCGCGCGGAGCAGAAGCGCCGCCGAGTTGCCTGCCGCACCGGTGCGCCGGCAGGCCATCTGGGCCGTTAGGTCGTCCCACGCCTTGCCCCCGTACGTGGAGATCATCCAAGCATCGTTCGCGGACTGCGCCCGGTACTCGTCTGCCGCCACGTTCCAGTCCGCATCCACGTTCTCGGCCCATTCCTGGGCCAGCCCGTCGCTGAAATCTTCCAGGTAGAACCCGAAGCTGATCCGGCTGATGACGATCGGATACACCGCATCGGAATTGGTGATCGTGATGCTCTCCGTCCGGGACCGGCCGACGATCACGTCGCCGAACGGCATGTCAAGGTTCGAAACCGGCAGGATCGAGTCCGTCACTTCAATCTCGCCCGGGATGGCCAGCACCGTGAGCGCCACGGCCCGCGACGTCGTGAACTCCGACGTCACGTTGCTGAAAAGGACCGTGCCCTGGTACAGGTCAGGCGCGAATTCGTTCGCCGCCGGCTCGATCGCCACCGAGACCGTTGCAGTTGCGCCTCCGGCGAGGGTGCCACCGGGCGAGGAAACGGAAAACCAGGTGGACGTTGTGGAGGCCGTCCAGTCGAACGCGTTGGACTCGGCATTGACGATCCTGTAGGTCTTGTTCAGCGGCGAGAACGGCCCGCCCTCATACCCTTGTGATGTCAGGCTGTCGCCGGGGGCCACCCGCATCGGGTCCCGCGCCGTGCCGTGGATTCGGATGTCGTCAATATTCCAGCCCGAATAGGTGACCGAGCTGTCCGTCGGGCCCATGAGCCAGCGGAGATAGACCGTGTCTTGTCCATCCGCGGACCCGAGCCGATAGATGAAATTCTGCCAGGACGTGTCCTGAATGGATGAGCCGGAGTGGTCCCAAACAATGGTCCAATTCGTCCCGTTCGTACTGATCTGGATTGTCGCGTGGTCAAAGATCGCGCTTTCCACGCCGAGCCAGCGCCAGAAGGAGAGCTGAAGGTTCTCATATCTCGAACAATCCAGGGGGAGTGTTGTCAGGGCATGGACCGGCATGTCATCCGGATACTGTCCCGCCAGGTTGTAGCCGTAAACATTGGTCCCCGTTACGCTGGCTGACGGATCGCCGCCCGCCCCCTGCGGCGCCCCATACGCCCAAGCCCCCTCGGCGGTCCAGCCGGGATCGGTGTCCAAAACAAACTCATGGACAACGGGCGGCAGGACCAGCAGCGTGACGGGTCGGGTCGAGGAAGCCGCGGATAGGCTGTTCGTGAAGACCAGCGTGTCCACGTAGGTTCCGCCGGCCAGCGAATCGGCCTCGCCGTTGAGCGTGACGGTCACGTTCTGCGACCCAAACGCGGGGACGGACCCGCCTTCCGGCGAAACGCTGGCCCACGACTGGGTGTGACTCACGCCCCAGTCCGCTGCCGTCGCATCCGCATTCCTGAGCGCGAAGACAAAAGTCGCCGGCGAGAACGGCCCGCCCTCGGAACCGGAAAACGAGGCGCCGCCCTCCGGCGAAATGGACACCGCTTGAACGCCCACGGCGTCCCACGCCGCGCTCACGGAATCGGCCCAGGCGGGGTTCACGTCCGCCGCGGCCGACAGCCACGCGGAGCGGACTGCGCGGTAGTCCGTATCCGGGGTGCAGTAAACGGTCAGCGCGCGATACGCCACGAGCTCGGCATTCGTGATCCCGATCCCGGTCACGCTGTAGCTGATCCCGTCGTTGTTCCCGCTTCCGCCTTCGCTGAGCAGATAGAAGCAGAAATTCTGCACGCCCGAATTCTGGTGCACGCCGCCATTGTCTCCCGACCCCGCATACCAGTAGGCGCCGAGATAGCGGGTCGGCTGCTCGTTTCCCGAGCCGACGGTGACCGCATTGGCCGGATCGCGCAGGTCGCGCAGCGCCGTTGAAGCCAGCCAGCTGTCCTCGCCGCAGAGCCAATCCGCCATGCCCGCATGCTTTCCGGGATAGCTGGACCGGTCATCAGCCTGCCCGAAGAACTCAACGCAGGTGCCCAGAATGTCGGAAAAGGATTCGTTCAAGGCGCCCGGCTCATTCTGGTAGACGAGGTTGGCCGAGTACTCGGTCACCGCATGGGTAAACTCATGGCCGGCGATATCGAGCACCGCCAGGCTGTCGGCCGTCATCCCGTCGCCATCGCCAAAATAGAACTCGCTGCCGTCCCAGTAGGCGTTCACGTAGCTGTCGCCCTCGTGCGCGTTGGCCCGCGCGACGATCCCGAGGCCGTTGAAGCTTTCCAGCTCGTGGACCTCACTGTAGTAACGCTGCGTCAAATCGAAGCCCCGCCCGAGCGACACCTCCGTGCGGTCCGACGTGCCCCAGTTGGCGGTCGGGCGGAATGCGTAGGTGTTTGCGTCCGGATAGCCGCTTGCCGCAACATTCTCGACGATCCAATGGAAGTTGGTGTTGGAAAGATAGTAGTTGGTGTTGACATTATCGTACCAGCCGGTGACGTTCGTGGCGCCGCCGCCCTCGCCGGCAAGAACAGACCCGGCGAGATCGGCGTGGACGCCGTTGCCCGTCGGCGCGGGAATGGTTTGAATGTCGTTGAAGCAGTCGAGGATTTTGCCTGTCCCGGCATCCACCCAGTAGCGCCAGCGGCCGGGGCCCGCCCGTTTGTCGCGGTAGGTCAATGTCGTTGCGTAGGCCAGTCGCGCCGCGCCGCGCCGCGCGTAAACCACCAGTTCCGGGTCGGCGGCGCCCCGGTCTGCCGGAAGCCCTTTGGCGGAGAGATCGGCCCGGGCTGCCGCCAGCGCCTCCAGCGCGCCCAGGGCGGGCGCCAGCGCAATATCGAGGGCCGGTAGGGTGCGCCCGTTGACCTCGTATGCCCGGTTGTCCTTGTCGAAGTGGACAATGACCTCGCCGCCCTCGACCCGCAGGCCGCCCATCATCTGCTGCAGGCGCACATGGTGAAAGCCCAGACGATCGGCCTGAACGCGCTTCAGGCGGAAATCCCGCTCCGCGTCCGCAATGCGATAGAGCCCGGCCAGGCCGTCCAGCACCGCCACGGCGTCGCGCTCATACAGGCCCCGCCCGCTCACCGCCAGGCCCTTGCCGCGGGAGAAGGCCGCGCGCTGCCCGAGGTCGGCGCCTCGCACCGAGTGCGGCACCCCCAGTTCCTCGTCCCACTCGACCCGGCACCCCGCTTTGGCCGCGAGGTCCCTCAGCCTTCTCTGCTCCGGCGTTACAGCGCGCGCCGCGTCTGGCGGCCGGGCGCCAGCCGCCTTATTCTGCCCGCGGGCTCCGCGCTCATCGCGCAAGGCCCCGGCCGGCGCGGCCAGCAAGGCCAGCGCCAACAACACGCCAGAGAACCGAAAGGATCGGGAAAGCAATGGGCTCAGCTTCATGATCTTCAGCCGATGATGCGCGGGAACCGTCTTCTGCGCAACCAGAATATCTCTCGTGGGGGAGGGCTGCGCGGCTCCGCTTCCTGGCCCACGGCCACCCGGCCGGGAGCAAGACGGAGAACACGGCAGACGCATCCCATTTCTCAATCCTTTGTTCATTTCTGGCGCACGCAGCGGCCCGGCTTCCCGCGCCGGTCTCTGGCTGCGGAAGCGCAGCCGCCCGAAAGCCTGAGGAAAAAACAGGGCGCGGAATCCACTGTCGGGGAATCCACTTGACCTGCATCCCGTCGTGGGTTGACGATAGTGGTATTGCAAGGTTCCTAATGAAAGATGAGAAACGGAACCGGTGGACGCTAGCGGGCGACGAGAACGGGTAGCGAGTGGATATGCCAATCCGATATAGTATCGATCCGGCGGAGGCGCGGGTGCGTGTGGTCGGAACGGGGCGGTTGACCATGCCGGAGATGACCTCCATGGTCGACCAGATCGCCGACGATCCGCGGTTTCGTTCCGACTTTCCCGTGGTCTTCGACATCCGGGAAGCCGAGTACACGGCGGAAATCAACGACGGGAATGTGTTCGTGGCCGCGCTTGAGCGCAGGGAAAGGGCTTTTCAGATGCGGTTCGCTCTTGTCGTGCCCGAGTCGCTGAAGGTCCTGGCCACGCTCTTCTGTCTGCTCGCTCAGGTGAAGGGAATCGACAGGATCAAATGCTTCACCGACATGCCGGAGGCCCATGCCTGGCTCGGCCTGGCGGAGTAATTCGTTGCCCGTATTGACGGAATTCGCTGGCGTGGCGGGCTTGACCTTGCTGACGGGATGGCCCAGAATGCCCGTGGTTTTCAATTCGGTCAACAAGGTCAGTAAGGTCCCCCAACCCCCAAGGATCAAGCCATGTCCGAACTCTTCGATAAACACGGCGGCTTCCGCCGGCTGCATACCTTCACGCTGGCCACGATTGTGCAGCTCGACACGCTGCGCTTCTGCCGCCGGTTTCTGACCTTCGACCACCGTGAGATGGGGGAGAGGTTCTACGACCCCAAGGGGCGGCAATACGACCAGATGACCCAGGCCGCCCGCAGCGGTCGTCAGAATATCATCGAGGGCTCGGAGCGTTCCTCCACGTCGAAGGACACCGAGATGAAGCTCACGGATGTCGCGCGGGCCAGTCTCAGCGAGCTGCGGGGTGACTACGAGATTTTCATCCTCGACCGCGGGCAGCTTCCCTGGTCGGTCCATGATCCCGAGGCCAAGGCGGTCAACGCGATCTCGCTCGATGACGCGCCGTTCAAGGACGACATGGTCCACGAGTCGGCCAAGCACG
Organism: bacterium; assembly: GCA_032123415.1. Lineage (GTDB taxonomy): Bacteria > Verrucomicrobiota > Kiritimatiellia > UBA8416 > JADHWI01 > JAQBFL01. The sequence goes on from JAQBFL010000223.1 coordinate 10,470, forward strand.
CCCTGGCGCAGCGCAAGAAATACGCCCCCTGGCTCGATTCCGACGACGCGGCGGTGGTGGCCAACGCCCTGCTCATCATGATCGGCCGCGCCCTGAACATGCTCAAGAGCCAGATCGAGGCGCAAGGCAAGACCTTTGAAGAAACCGGCGGGTTCAGCGAACGCCTCATGACCCGACGCATCGCGGCGCGTGAGCAGCAAAAGACCGCGGACGCCCCCGAGTGCCCCCAGTGCAGCAAGCCCATGCGCCGGCGCAAGTCGGCGAAAGGCGAGTTCTGGGGTTGTTCAACTTTCCCAGAGTGCAAAGGAACGAGGCCGGTCTGAGCGTGTTGACCATAATGACGCCAATGACCCCATTGACAATAAGGTCAACAATGTCAACCAGGTCAGAGGTTGTCTTTCTTTTCCCCGGCCAGGGCTCACATGAGGTGGGCATGGGGTCCGATCTCCGTCGCTCCGACGAGTGGGTGAGCACCCGCATCAGCAAAGCCTCCGCCGCC
>JAQBFL010000224.1:0-2935 GCA_032123415.1 bacterium
GAGCACTACAAGGACTATTCGGCGGAGGATACCGCCCGTTCGGAGTCGGCACTGCTGACGGTGTGGGCTGTTCTGCACGACCTGACGGAAGACCTGGTGCTGGTCGGCGGACTCGTGCCGCGGTACATCTGCCGTTCAGCGGCAGAGACGTTACAGCCGGTGACGATGGATGTTGACCTGGGCGTGTCGCTGGCAATGAGCAGCGGCATGTACGACACGACGAAGACGCGCCTGGATAAGGCGGGGTTCGAATGGAAGGAGAAGCGATTCGTCAAGACAATCGGCAGGACGAATCTCTATCTGGATTTTCTGACCGACAAGCCTGGCAAGGACGCTCCTGATAGCGCGATGGTGGACGACATCCCGGTAAGCGCAGTGTTTGGGGTCGATCGTGCATTGGAGGTCTATCGCGAGGTTGACGTGTCGGGCAGGGATCTGTACGGCGCGAATGTGACAGAACGGGTCAAGGTCTGCGAGGTGGGACCGTTCATTTGCCTGAAGCTGCAAGCGTATCACAATCGAGCGCAGAGCAAGGATGTCTTCGACTTCGTTCGGGCCGTTCGCGACTACGACGGAGGCACTGAGGCGGCCATTGCCGCCTTCCGCGCGGAGTCGCGCTGCAATCTGGCGTTCGATTGCGCCTTGCATACGCTGAGAGGTCGCTTCGGAGACGCAGCGTCAAAGGGGCCTGTGCAGTACGCGGACTTCTGCGCGGGCAGTCTGACGGCGGGCTCGGCCGCGGACACGGAGTTTCTGGTGGCGCAGTATGCGAACGAGGCCGAGGACGCCGCGCGCGCGCTACTTTCATGAGCAGAGGACCTTGGACTTTAGACCTTAGACCATAGACCTTAGACCTTGGACCTGGGGAGGTCAGAGGTCGGAGGTCGGAGGGCAGAGAGAGTCGCGAGTCAGACGCCGTAGCGGTCGAGGATGTAGTTGCGCCAGTCGGGGGCGATACGGGGGACGGCGTCGTAGCCGGCCATGAGCTGCTCGGCGGTGATGCGGCGTAGCGGCGGCACTCCGTCGAGGATGGCGTTCCAGGCGTCGACGACGGTGTCGCCCGCGTGCGAGCACAGCGGCCGGAGGTCGGGAGGGACGGCGCGGAGCGCGGTGTTGCCTTCGAACTCGAGAGCGATCACGTCCACGTGGTCGGCGGCGTTGTGGTCGCGGAGGTACTGCGCGACGAGGAACTGGCGCATGAGCTGGTAGAAGGGGCCCCGAAAGGGGCAGCCTTCGACGGCGGCGAGCCCAGCACCAGAGCGAGCACGGTGCTCGGCAAACTTCGCGAGCGAGATGCCGGCGGCGGACATGTGCTCCCAGTAGCGTCGGCCGCAGTTGCGGCTGGAGCCGGTGAGGATGCAATCCGAAGCCGGGTTGCCGGTGAGGTCAAGCGCGCGGCAGCGGGCTTTGACCTGGGGCGACGCCTTCTGGTAGGCGCTGCACGTGCCGAAGTTGCGTTCGGTGTATTTCCACTCGAGCAGAGAAGTGTGCGTGGCGCCGTGGATGTCGGTCCAGAAGATGGCGGCGTCGATGCTGGTGCGATTCTGGCCGCGTTTCCCGGACGTTGGCTCGTGGAGCCAGGTGGTGCATGGCTTTGGGGTGTCCTTTGTCTCGTCCTGGCCGGTATATTCGAACTCGATGCCGGTGACGGTAGCGACGTTCGACAGGATGTTGCGGAGCACCTGGGGTGCGAGCGCGAGCTCGCGCCGCAGGGGGAAGAGGAAGTTGATGCAGGCGGCCTGTGAGCTCTTGAGGTTGAGCACTTCGGCGTGGGTCTGGATGTCGGCATCGCGCATGTAGTCGAGCGCTTCGTCGGCGAAGCCGGGGAAGTAGGCGAGTCGTTCCATGCCGGGTTCGTCCGGCAGGATGTGCGGGTAGTAGTGCCGGCTGCCCCGATGTGAAGCGAGCATGGGCAAGTCGTGCCAGTGCATGACCTTGTAGGAGACCTGGCGGATGATCTCCTGCTGCTCGAAGGGGTTCTGGCCATCGGTGAACCAGGTGGTGTCGCCGGGGCCGGGGTCGCCGAGCATCTTGTGCTCAATGATCATTTCGTCGTCGTACGCTTTCTTCATGATGCTGGAAGCGTAGCGCGGAGCGGCGTGCGAAGAAAGCAGAAAGGACCTTGGACCGTCGACCTAGGACCGTAGACCATGGACCTTAGACCTGGGGCCGCGGGGGACGGGGAGGTCGCGGGCGGCGGGCGCTATTTGCCGAACGTGACTGGGGGGACTGGGCGGCCGGGTGGCAGGCCGTCACGGATGACTTGCTCGAATGTGAGATCGGCGTCCTTCGCCTGGGGATGTCCCTCGCTCCAGAACCATTCCGCATGGCCGTCGCGAAATAGGATGTTTCCTCCCCTACCCCTATGGTTCTCGGGGCGGCAGTAGGCGACAACCGTGCCGGGCGGCGATGCGTCGGTGCAGCCGGGGATGTAGACGTAGTCGCTCCAGGCGTCGAAGTCGTCGAAGCTTTCGCCCGGTTTGTGCCCTGATGCGGGGCAGATGAACAGAAGGGGTTGTTGGGCGACGTAGCGGGTCGAGGAGGCGACATGAGGCGGGAATCGACCGCCGTGGTCGCCGGCGTACATGAGGAAGCCACAACCATAGGAGATCATCTTGTTGCGGCATGCAATCTTGTGTGCCCAGGCGAGGGAACGGGCACGCGCAATGGGGAAGAGTATGAGACCGGCGAGCAGGACGACCGCGAGTGTGATCAGGATGGTTTTAAGGTTGCTGCGCTTGGTATTCACGATGACCTCCTTGGTGCAAAGTTACAGCGAGGGCGGGGCGGACGCAAGCGTCGTTCTCCGGAGTCCGGGGGTCAGCGGGGGCAGCGGCCTTCGGCGGCGAAGACAATGCCGTCACCGAATCCGAGGGCGGCGCGGCACGCGGGGGGATTCGGAGGACGGATGTCAGAGGTCGGAGGGCAGGGACCA
>JAQBFL010000225.1:0-3157 GCA_032123415.1 bacterium
CGACGTGATCGTCGGACCGGGGGACGACTGCGCCGTCGTTCGCCCGCGGCCGGAGGACGCCGAGGATCTGCTGCTCACGTCCGACCCCACGATCGAGGGCGTGCATTTCGCCCCCGGCACGGACGGACGGCGCATCGGGCACAAGGCCATGGCCCGCGTCCTGAGCGATATTGCGGCCATGGGGGGCGACCCCGCATGGGCGCTGGTCGACGTCGCCGCGCCACCCTCGACATCCGTGGGCCTGATCGACGCCATCTACGACGGCATGACGGCGGTCGCGGCCCGCCACGGCCTGGTCATCGTCGGCGGTGACGTCGCGGTCGGCCCCGTGCTCGAACTGCATGTCTTCGGCTGCGGTCGCACCGCGCGCGGCCAGGCCCTCACACGCTCCGGCGCCCGCCCCGGCGACCTGCTCTGCGTCACCGGGCATCTCGGCGGCAGCGGCGCGGGGCATCATCTGGATTTCGAACCGCGGCTGGCCGAGGGCCGCGTTCTCCGCGGCCGCGCGACGGCCTGCATGGACCTGAGCGACGGGCTGGCGGCGGACCTGCCGCGGCTCGCGCGGGCCTCCGGCGCGGGCGCCTGCGTGACGGCCGACGCCGTGCCGATCTCGCGCGCGGCGCGCGAGGCGACGGACGGACGGTCCCCCCTGGACCATGCGCTCGCGGACGGCGAGGACTTCGAACTGCTGTTCACCATTCCACCGTCAGCCTTGGAAGCCTTGCGATCGGCCTGGTCCGCGGCGGGGCTCGCGCCTTTTCACGGAATCGGGGCCATGACAAACGAACCCGGCATCGTCCGCGTACGCGAAGCCCGGGGGCTGGATCGTCCGCTGCGCGAGAAGGGATACGAGCACTTCCATGGATGAGAAGATCTTCCGCACCCGCTCTCCTGCTCAGACCCGAGCCGTCGCGGCGCGCCTCGCGCGCGACCTGCCGCCCCGCGCGACGCTCGCACTCCACGGGCCGCTGGGCAGCGGCAAGACGTGCTTCGTCCAGGGCCTCGCCGAGGCCCTGAGCATCGCCGTCCCGGTCACGAGCCCCACGTTCACGGTCGTCAACGAGTATCGGGCGGACCGCCTGCTCGTGCATATCGACCTCTACCGCGTCCGTACCGCCGACGAAGCGTTGTCTCTCGGCCTCGATGAGTACCTGGAAGCGGACGCCGTCACGGCCATCGAATGGCCGGAGCGTATCGCGGAACTGCTGCCCGCGCACACGATCCACATCCGCTTCGAGCCCGGCGCATCCCCCTCCGACCGCACCATCCGCATCACGCGCTGACACGCGAACGGAACTCCGCCACGCCGCGGATTCCCTCAAGGCGGCAGTGGAAGAGCGATCCGGCCAGGGGACCGTTCTCCCCGCGGTTCTGCCCGCCCGCGGTCGTGAAGTACATGTCGCCGAAGTCCCGCCCGCCAAACGCCACGGAGGACACCTTCTTGACCGGGAAGCGAATCCGATCCGTCTCGCGGCCCTGCGCGTCATAGCGCACGGCGCACCAACCGTCCCAGCGCGTGGACCAGACGCAGCCGGCCGCATCGACCGTCATGCCGTCCGGACGGCCCTCGTCAGCCGCCTCCGGCGTCCTGACGAAGACGCGCCGGTTTGTGATGGCGCCGGTCGCGCGGTCGTAGTCGAAGAGGTAAATCTCGCGTTTCGGCGTGTCGGTGTAATACAGGCCGCGCCCGTCCGGAGTGAACCCCAACCCGTTCGACGTGCCGATGCCGTCGAGTAGCTGCGCGATCGACCCGTCCCGGTCAAGGCGATACAGCCGCCCCGGGTGCGACTTCGCTGACATCGTGCCGCAGAACACCCGCCCCTCGGGATCGGTGATGACGTCGTTGAAGCGCGTGTCCAGGTCGTCTGGAAGCTCCTCGATGACGGTCTGGACGATCCGGCCGTCCTGCCACACCTTCACGGCGCCGCGCGCCATGAACAGCAGCAGACGGCCGTCCGCCTGCACCGTAAAGCCGCCCACCGCGGCGCCGACGTCGAAATGCTCGGTCGCCCCGTCGGATGGCCTATGCCGGTAGATGCGTCCCGCCGGGATATCCACCCAGTAGACGCGTTGTTCGTCAGGGTGCCAGAGGGGGTTCTCGCCCGTGTTGCACGGAAAGTCCGCTACCAGCCCAGGCTCCACGTTCACGATCGACCCCTTTCTCTCGGTACGAAGCATAGTCTCCGCCCCAGGAACCGCAAGCAAAAGAAGTTCTACTGGGTATCCCCTTTACGGCTCTTCAGCAGAATCTGTGGGTACGTCTAACAGGCCGACAGAGTGTAACCTGTTTGCTTGTAATGTGTTGTATGCACAATGCCCCTGATGACGAGCGAGGACCGTTCGAAACGATGGTCCTGCCCCATGATGCCAAGGGCGCGGAAGAAGACTCACCACGGAGACACGGAAGCACGGAGCAGAGAAGATCAAGAAAGAGGTTCACGCAAATCGGAGATGGGCGGCCGCATCGTTTGATCGCCGTTGCGAAACCAGCCGTGGCCGCCCATCTCAGATTTGCGTGAACGACTTGCCTGGGGAGGCGGAGGAGCAACTTCGTCATAGCACCATCCGCTTGATGCCCTGCTTGAGGACGGGAACGTTGCGCAAAAGCAGTTCGTGACACATGCTTCTTTCGTAGACCTCCTCGTACAACCCTGGTCCCCAGTGTTTATGAACCTCGATCGCCGCACCGATAATTTGTTCCGTCAAGGCCTCCTCGATCATGTCTTTCTGCCCCTCATCCTTCTCCCTGGACGTTCCGTTGCGTGGATCTGCATCCGCTTGCGGTTCAGACTACAGACGACGACCACGACCCGCAAGCGGATGCAGATCCACGCAACCTCCGCTCCGTGCTTCCGTGTCTCCGTGGTGAATCTGGCCCTTCACACCCACAGATTGTGCCCAGGAGGCAGAAACATGAATATCTGAACGCCAGGCTTTGAACGGCAGGACGTGAAGAAAAAGCGCGTGTGTGAACGCGCCGCCCCCGTCGCCCATGCCGTCGCCCTACGACGCCGCTACGGGCATGCAGCGTGCCGACAGCCGACGTGCTCGACGGCCTCGGCCAGCTTCCCCGCGCGGCTGACGGTGACTCTCGTCAACCCAAGATTCGCGGGCTATCGTTTCGCCAGGGTTTCGCCAGCCCCACCGAGAACGCCAG
>JAQBFL010000226.1:0-7954 GCA_032123415.1 bacterium
GCTTCCGCGAAGTGCCGGTCCATGGCGTGGAACCCGTCGAGCATCTGCTCGAAACGCTCGGGGCCGATGGCAATGACCACGGGCAGTCCGATCGCCGAGCACAGGGAGTAGCGTCCGCCGACCCAGTCCCAGAACTCGAACATGTTGTCGGTGTCGATGCCGAAGTCCCGCACGCGCTCCGTGTTCGTCGAGACGGCGACGAAATGCTTCGCGACCGCAGCCGGATCGGTCAGCTTCGCCAACAGCCACGCGCGGGCCGAGTGCGCGTTGGTCATCGTTTCCTGCGTCGCAAACGTCTTGGATGCGACGATGAACAGCGTTTCCTCCGGATCCATGTTCCGGACGGTTTCGACGAGGTGCGTGCCGTCCACGTTGGAGACGAACCGCACGTCGACCTTGCGGTCGCAGTAAGACTTGAGCGCCTCGCAGGCCATGAGCGGCCCCAAATCCGAACCGCCGATCCCCAGGTTCACCACATGCCGGATGCGCTTGCCGGTGAATCCGGTCCATTCCCCCGAGCGCACGCGCAGGGCGAAGGCCGCCATGCGTTCGAGCACGGAACGCACCGCCGGCATGACGTCCGCGCCGTCGACAAAGATCCGGTCCGCCGACCGGTTGCGCAGCGCAACGTGCAACACGGCCCGGTTCTCGGTGCGGTTGATCCGCTCGCCCTTGAACATGGCGTCGATGGCCTGCCGCAGCCCCGACGCCCCCGCCAGGTCGCCCAGCAGGCTCATGGTCTTGCGCGTGACGCGGTTCTTCGAGTAGTCCAGCAGCCAGCCGCAGCCTTCGAGAGACATGCTCAGAGCCCTGCCGGGCTCCTGGTCGAACAGATCCCTCATGTGCACTGGCCGCATCTCCCCGGCATGCTTCGCCAACGCCCGCCATTCCGCCGATTCCCGCAGGTTCTTCATCTCGACTCCCTCGCTAACGCCTTCTCAGGCACTCTCCGTGTGCTCACCGCGGCTGTCCTGAAACGTGCATTCCACGCGCGTGCCGCCGCCTTCGCGTGCCGCAATGCTCAGGCGCCCGCCGCACATCTCCGCGCGGTAGCGCATCGTGCGCATTCCCATGCCCTCACCGCCGCCCACAACGGCTCCGTCGGCCACGCCTCCGCGGCCATCGTCTTCGATCGTCAGCATCCCGCTCAAATCGCGCGTCGTCAAGCCAATCGTGATGCGCCGGGCCTGCCCGTGCTTGACCGCGTTGGCGATGCTCTCCTGCGCGATGCGGTAGAGATTCGTTGCCACATCGTTGTCGTACACCAGACAGGGCTCGTTGCACGCGAACCCGCACTCGACGCCCGCCACGTCCGAGGTCTCGGCGGCCAGGCTGCGCAGGGCGTGACTCAGCCCCTCCTGCACGATCTCCACGGGCATGAGCCCGCGAACGATGAACTTGGCATGGGCAATGGCGTCGTTGATCAATCCGGCGATGCGGGCCGCAGTCGGCGCATCCTTCGCCCCTGCCGCATCCAGCCGGTTGGACAGCATCTCCCCCATGCAGGCGATCCCCGCCAGTTGCTGCCCCAGTGAATCGTGCAAGTCTCTGCCGATCCGCCGTCGTTCGAAACTGCTGATCTCCAGCACCTCGGCCTCGGCCTGCCTGCGCTCGACGTTCTCGCGCGTCAGGTTCGCGTTGGCTTTGGCCAATTCGTGGGTTCGCTCGCGCACGCGCTCCTCCAACTCCGCATGCGACCGGCTCAACGCTTCCTCCGCGCGCCGGCGCTCCGCTAGTTCCTGGGCCAGATCGCGCGTGGTCCGGGCCACCTGCCGCTTGAGCGTCCAGTTCCACGCCAGGATCGCCAGCAGAAGAAGCGTGACGAACAAGGCGCCCCCGCCCACCCACGTCCAGAACTCGCGGGTTCGGTAGAACGGCGGTTGCAGGAACCGCAACCAGCGGTCCGCGATTTCCTTGCGCTCCGCATCGGTCACGGCCGCCAACCCCTTGGCCAGGATGCCAAGGAGCACCGGTTCTCCCGCCCCGCAGGCCATGCTGAACTCATACGCCGGCCCCACGCGCCCGGCGATCCGCAGGTTGGCGATATTGTGCCTCTCGATGTAGTGCGAAACCGTCGCCAGGTCCATCGCCACGATGTCGAGCGTTCCGACCGAAAGGTCCAGGAGTGCGTCGAGATCGCTTTTCGTCGGCTCGATCGTGAATTCCGGGTAGGACAAGCGGACGAAGTCCTCGACCGCATACTTGTGCCCCACTCCCATGCGCATGGCGCGGACCTGCTCGACGGTCAGCGACTCGGTCAGGGACTTCCGGACCATCAACACGATCGGGATCCGGATGTAGGGCTCCGTGAACATCCATTGCTCCTCCATCTCGGGAGTGCGTCTGACGGCCGGCAGAACGTCGACCTGGCCCGCGCGCGCCGCGTCCAGCAAGACCTCCCACGTGGGGTACCAGCGCAAGGCGAAGACGATGCCAAGCTTCTTCTCGATCAGCGCGACGAAATCGTTCTCGATGCCCGAGTACGACGCGGGATCGGCCTCAGGATCGGACACGCGCCAGCGCGGGTCGTACGCAAGCGCGAGCGGACTCCCGCGAGCGGCCAACCACGCTCGCTCTTCAGGGGAAAGCAGGTCCGGCGCGGCGGCCTCGTTCGCACCGATCGCCCGCGCCGCAACAAGCATCGCCGCCGTGGCGGCGATGACACACCCCATGCGGCGCGCGTCCCGCATCGAGCGCTTGATATGGGAATCGCTTCTCACGCCCTCATGTTGGCGCAAAAACGCTGCCGCTTCAAGACCTCACTGCGCCGATGCTTCCGGTCCGACCAAGCAGCGTGGACAGGAAACGCGCAATACAGGCAGCCCCATCGGCCGGCCCGGGGCTGCGGCCATCGCGCGGCAGATCCGCCAGCCGACGAATCCAGTCGCCTCCGCGAAACTCGCGGCCGGATAGCGCCAGACACGGCACCTTGCTCTCGACGTACTCGGCCAGCGTGACCGCCTCACGGAAGTCCGGCCTGGTGACATAGGCCATCGGCACACCCGCCTGAACGACCTCGGCCACGGTGCCGTAGCCGAGCTTTGCCACCACGACATCCGATGCGCACACAAGGTCAGGATGATACATCCCGCGCGGCGGCGTCGTGAGCACATTGCGGGGCAGCCGTCCCATATCCGCCACCCCTGCCGCCGGAATCAGAAACCGGATCGGGGCGACGTCGCCCAGCCTGTGCACAAACTCGAAGCGGTCTGCGTTCCCGCCCATCGTGATCAGCACCAGCCGGTCCCGCGGACCAACCCCCAGTCGCCGTCGCACCCGTTCTCGCGGCTCCCGCAGGGGTCGACACACTGGCGGAACGGTCAAACTCGCGGCATGCACGCGGCACACGGGTTCGGTTTGAATGCGGTGGTCGGCCATCCGGAACAATCGGGCCATCCGGTTCGCGTGCCGCAACACATCGGACCGACCGGCCGCGAACCCGCGGTAGATCCAGTCCCACGTGAAGTTTTCCGTCAGAACCGACGGAATGCCGGCCCTGCGCGCCGCCGCCAGCCCCAGGGGCGCAATATCGCACACCGCCAGCCGGCAGCGCCGGTCGCGCAGCACCCCCGCCATGCGTTCGACCAACTCCCTCCGCAGCGGGTAGAATGCATCCAGCCGGCGAATCGTCCCATCGACGTCGACATGCAGCGGATGGTCCTGCGCTACGCCAACATCCGTTTCGACCGCATGCCGCGTGAAACTCCGCACCCCCGATTCGACGAAGAACTCCTCGTCAACGGTGGTAAACAGATCGAAGCTCACCGCGGGCGACGACGCCTGCAGCGCCTGCATCACGGCGGCCGCCCGTGCCGCATGCCCCAGCCCGTGCGGCGTTACGAAGTAGGCAATACTCGGCATGCGAACGCCCCGTTACATCCACAATTGCCGGTCCAGCGTGCGATACTGGATGGCCTCCGTCACGTGCTGCGGCAAGATCTTCTCGCTGCCGTCCAGGTCGGCAATCGTGCGCGCGACCTTGAGAATGCGGTCGTAGGCGCGGGCACTGAAGTTCATCTGCACGATCGCCATGCGCAACAGCTCCTGGCCGTCGGCGGTCAGCAGGCAGTGCGACTGGACGTCCTTCGCGCCCATCCCGGCGTTGCAGCGCACGCGGGGGTGCGCGCGAAATCGGTCCGTCTGCATGCGCCGCCCGCGCAGGACGCGCTCGCGGATAACGGCCGAGGCCTCTCCCTTGCCCAAGGACGAGAGCTCGCGATAGGCGATCGTCGGCACCTCGACGTGAATGTCGATGCGATCCAGCAAAGGCCCCGAGATGCGGTTGCGGTAGTTCGTGATCTGGGTCTGCGTGCAGCGGCAGTCGCGCTTGGCGTCGCCGTAATACCCGCACGGGCAAGGGTTCATCGCCGCCACGAGCATGAACTCGCAGGGAAACGTCACGCTGCCCGCGGCGCGGGAAATCGTCACACGGCCATCCTCCAGGGGCTGGCGCAGCACTTCGAGCACATTGCGGTGAAACTCCGGCAGCTCGTCCAGAAACAGAACGCCGCGGTGCGCCAGGCTGACCTCGCCCGGCACCGGATGCGTGCCGCCGCCCAACAGGCCGGCGTCGGAAATCGTATGGTGCGGCGCGCGGAAGGGCCGTGTGCGGATGAGCGCGCGGTGGGCGCCCAGCGTTCCCGCAATGCTGTGGATCTTGGTGGATTCCAGCGCCTCCTCCAGGGGCAACCGGGGCAGGATAGACGGCACGCGCTTCGCGAGCATGGACTTCCCGGTCCCCGGCGGGCCGACCATCAGCACGTTGTGCCCGCCGGCCACGGCGACCTCGATGGCCCGCTTGGCCTGCTCCTGCCCCTTGACGTCCGCGTAGTCTTCGGCATGTTCGTCAGGGTATGGGTCGGCCTCGTTGAACGACGAGCCGACCGGCTGCAAGGGCAACTTGCCGTCGAGAAAGTCGGCCGCCTCGCGCAGGGTGCTCACGGGGTAGACGCGCAGGCCCTCGACCACCGCCGCTTCCTCGGCGTTCTCGGCCGGCACGAGGATGCCGCTCAACCCGGCGGCGCGCGCGTGCATGGCGATCGGCAACACCCCGCGCACCCGGCGCACCTCGCCGCTGAGCGCCAGTTCGCCGAGAATCGCGTAGTGCCCGAGCCGCTCCTTGTCGATCTCGTCCTGCGCCGCCAGCATCCCGATGGCGATGGGCAGGTCGAAACTCGGCCCCTCCTTGCGCTTGTCAGCCGGAGCGAGGTTGATGGTGGTGCGCCCAATGTGCGGACGGAAGCCGGAATTGACGATGGCGGTCCAGACGCGGTCCTTGCTCTCGCGCACCGCCGTGTCCGGCAGCCCCACGATGACGATCTGCGGGTCGCCGTGCGAGGCCGCGTTGACCTCGATCTCCACCCCGAACGCATCAACGCCGAACACCGCGCCCGAAAACACCCTCGCCAGCATACGCCCCCTTCCACGCCCCGCACCCGCTCAACGCTCAACCACTGCACGCCACACCGCTAACCATTACCACGAACCCCGCCCACGTGAAAAGAGGAATTGCGGCAATTTATCCCTTTCAAGCGCACGGACCGGCGCGGCTTCCCGCGCCGGGCTCCGGCTGCGGAAGCGCAGCCGCTCCAGAGCCTGCTGTTCTGGCCAGAACGAAGAGGAAGGTCACGCAGGAGCCTCTCATAGCCCAATTCGATTGCGTCGCCGAGGCATTTGAACTAGACTCCCCCGCCATGGTTCGTTCGTCTTACAAGATCGCGACGGTGCTGGGGATTCCGATCCACGTGCACATCTCGCTGCTGATCCTGCTGCCGTTCCTGGTCGCGGATATTGGATCACGCATCACAGACCACCGCGTTGGGATGTGGTTGGCAGGTCTATTGGTTGAGGCTGGGTTGCTTCTGAGCATCTGTCTTCACGAGTTGGGCCACTCTGTCGTGGCGCTCTCATTTCGTTGTCGTGTCCGCCAGATTCTGCTCCTGCCAATCGGAGGAGCCGCACAACTCGATCGCATTCCGACGCGTCCCTCAAGTGAATTCCTGATGGCCATCGCAGGTCCGGCGGTCAGCTTGTGCCTGGCCGCGGGCTCTCTTCTTCTGGCCTCATGGCTTCAGGTGGGGCGATGTTCATGGGCCATTCTCTATGACGGCCTGAGCACAGGGCTTAGCAGCTGGTTCTTCATCCCAAGCATTCTTGTCTACGTGGGTCTCATAAACACCATGCTGGTTCTCTTCAACCTGCTGCCGTCATTTCCCATGGACGGTGGGCGGGTGCTGCGCGCGTTGCTCACTCCACGACTGGGGCGACTGAGAGCCACTCTCATAGCGTCCCGGATTGGCCGCATAATGGCTGTCTTGTTTGCGGTGTATGGCCTGTATTCAGACCCCAAACACTGGACGCTGGTAGCCATCGCGATCTTTATTTACATCGCGGCCGGCAATGAGTACCGGATGGTGCAAATGGAGGCGCTCGCCAGTCAGCAGCGGCGCCGCGGGGCCGGACACTGGCCACCCTTCGCGCCGCCACCGGCGCCGCCAACCGGCTGGTCGACGGACGCTAACGATGACCGTGCGATCGTCAGCCCGCCCCCCTACGATCACGGCCCCGACCAGGAGGCCGAACTGCGCGAAGAGCGACAGGATAACCCATTCGGACGTTTCTTCGGGCGGTGAGAGGGGCTTCACGCTCGCCATCCCGCTTCAGCCCGGCGTCGCCGTCCACATAGGACACGTCTTGGAGCGCACCCCGGAAGCGCCTTTCTAGATGACACGTTTCCGCGTACTCACCGCCCTTGCATTATGAACTCCAGCAACGCCAGGGCGGCGGCCTTCACAGGAATGCGCCCGCGCACCGCGGTGTCCAGGTCCGTCATGGCGGAGGCCGGCACCGCCGATCCCACGCACGAGGGACACCCGCTCTCGCACCCGCAGTCGCGGATCACGTCATACACCGTGCGCATCATCTCGTCGAAGCTGTCCAGGCACCGCCGCGCAAAGCCCATACCCCCGGGATACCGGTCGTGCAGGAACAGCGCATCTTCGCCGAGGTTATGCGCGTCGACCACCACGCCAATGTCCTGCGTGTCGCTCATCACGAACAGGGGCGCGACCTCGACCAGCACGTTGGCGATGCCCAGCAGCGCCTCGCCGGGCACGAAGCCGGCCGCCATCAGCGCCTGCCGCGCGGCCTCGGGCGGCGCGTACCACAGGGCCACGGTCTCCAGCGTTTGCGGCGGCAGCTCGAGCTTCTCGAACCCCAGGCTGTCGCGCGCGTGAAACCGGATCTTCTTGAACATCGGAATCGTCGTCACCACCGTCACGTCGCCAAACCCAAGCTTCCCGCCGCGCCACTCGGACTCGATCTCGCGCTCGTCGATGCGGATCGAGGAGCTCTGCACCGATTGGGTGTAGTAGTCGAGTTCCTTGCGCTCGACGAAGGCGATCTTGCGGTCGAGATCCAACCGGTTGACAAAATACGTTTCCGCGCCGTGAATATAAACCGCGTGCTCGTGCAATTGCGACATGGCGGAAATCTCGTCCATCGTGCCGATCACCCGCTCCGCGGCCGCCTCGTCCTGAATCGTGTAAACCACCCCGCTCATGTTGCGTAGGCTGACCCCGGCCGCGGCATGCTCGACGCTGGCCCAGTACCACCGGTTGTCGATCCGCCGCAGGCACCCGTCCTGTTCGAGCAGTTCCAGCACGTCCCCGGCATACGGCCCCATCCGCGCGGCGTCGGCTTCATCCAGCGGCAGCTCGGCCGCGGCGCACTTGAGGTGGCCCACCACGATGTTCGGATTGTCGGGGTCCACGACCGCCTGCTCCGGCGAGCGGCCGAACAGGTAGTCGCTATGCGCCATGAGGTACTGATCGACCGGCGCGTTCTGCGCGATGAGGAAGACCAGCGCCTCGCCGTGCGCGCGCCCGGCGCGCCCGGCCTGCTGCCAGAGGCTGGAAATGGCGCCGGGGTAGCCCACCAGGATGCAGGCGTCCAG
>JAQBFL010000227.1:0-5565 GCA_032123415.1 bacterium
TGCCGTACAACACATCGCCCTCGTGGAAGACGACGGAAGAACTGCGCACGCCTTCAGCCAGCACCGTCTTAAGGAGCCGCATCGTGTCAGATTCAACGTGCTCCATGCCGACGTAGGGTTTTCCAGCCAAGTCTTGAGGCGAAGCGCGCTCGCGCGAAGGATGGGCTATCTCTCCCAGCGTCGTCTCAACCCATCCCTTTGGCAGTCGTTTGGTCATTCACGTCTCGTCAGGCAGCCAGCGTGTTGTTCAGATCCTCAAGCAGTTGCGACAACCGGTCTGCCCCAAACAGCGCCATGGCCCGCGGCAAGCCGCCGCGCGACCGCAGGGTTCCGTGATCCAGGTCGGCCGGGGTCAACGCGGCGTTGGCGCCGATCTCATCGGCGATATGCGTCAGGAATGCCCGTTGTTCCGGTGTAAACGGCTTGGCGTGCGCCTGCTCCTGGCGACCTAGCCATTCCTGAAACCGCGCATGGGCGAACTCGGGATAAGCCAGCAACTCGCCCTGCTGCCCGGCAGCGAAACGAACCAGCGAGATCAGGTTCGTAAGCGCCTCGCCCGGGTTCATCGTACGGACGCGGTCGGATTTCAGACGCGCGTAGCACTTCCACACCTCCAGAGGAGCGAGGTGGTAAGCACTAGACTCCATGGCCTGGGCGAGTTCACGGATCAGGTCATAGGTCAAGTGCCGCTTGGCGTGCGGCCGATTGTAGAGAATCTGAAGCGCCAGCAACCGATCCCGGTTCTCGGAAAGGAAACGCTCGAAGTTCTGTATGTACCCGCGCGCCTGGTCCACGACATAGCCCGTGCCCTCTTCCATAACCCGATCGCGGCTCAGATGATCCACCGTGATTTCGGCCTGGTTGCGCAACCTGGCCAGAAGTTCGCGCAGCGCGGGGTTGCTGAATGGCCGCGCGGCATCTTCCTTCATGGTTGCGCCGGTCGTGTTGATCTGCGCTTCCGTGGGCTCTGCCTCCTCCGCCAAGCCACAGACGCGGCGCGTCGCACCCACTTGTTGGTCGGGGTCAACACAGCTCGCCAACGCGCGGGCCAACTCATCGGGCTGCTTGCCGCAGACGGCGCGGACATCTTCCCGCTGCGCCGCCAATAACACCACGTCCAGGCGCATCAAGCGGCTGGCGAGCGAAGACAGGGTTTTGTCCGTCCGATTCCCACGCGCCACCTTGTCCATTAGCTTCTCGAAACTCACGGTGGGCTCCCGCTCCATGGGGCTCGAACTAGACTTCGTGCTTTCCGTCACGCCTACCGCATCCACCAGCACGAAGCAGTCCTTGGCCTTGGCATCCGGCGTCACACTGCGGAGTTCGTGTGGCTCGATCGTGCGGCTGCCGCGTCCCTTCATCTGCTCGTAGTAGACCGCTGACCGCACGTCGCGCATGAACATCACGACTTCCAGGGGCTTGATATCCGTCCCAGTGGCAATCATGTCCACCGTCACCGCTACCCGCATCGCGGGGGAGGTGCGGAATTCGGCAATCAGGTCGTCCGCGGTCTTCTTGCTGCCGGACCGGTAGGTGATCTTCTTGCAGAAGTCGTTGCCCTCGCTAAACACCTCGCGCACACTGTCCACGATGCGGTCCGCGTGCTGGTCGTCCTTGGCAAAGATGAGGGTCTTCGGGATCCACTGGCCCGACCGCTGGGGGAACATCAGCTTGAACATCGCATCCCGATAGTGGGTCAGGACGGTCTTGATCTGGGGTGGCGACACGACCGAGCGGTCGAGTTCCTGCCTTTTCCAAGTCAGATCGTCATTCAGCTTCTCCCAGCGCCGCTTGCGGGTCCGTCTGTCAATCTTCTCCAGATGATTCCCGCGCTGCACGGTGGCGCCATCTTCCGTGAGCTTGGTTCGGATGCGATAGATGTCGTACCCGACGTTCACCTTGTCGATCACGGCTTGCTCGTGGGTATAGAACGACACAAGATTTTGATTGAAGAACGCCATGGTGTGCAGAGAAGGCGTCGCCGTAAGCCCGACATGAAAGGCATCGAAGTACTCGATGACGTCCCGCCAGAGGTTGTAGATGGAACGGTGGCACTCGTCGACGATGATGAAGTCGAATGTCTCAGGCGGCAGCGTAGGCGAATAGCGCACCGGTCGCACCTGGTCCGTGTCGCCGCTGGCCTCGTAGGTCGAACGCTCGTCGGCTTCATCGTCGATCGGTTTCTCCGTGAGCATCGAGTACAAGCGCTGAATGGTCGAGATGACCACACTGGCCCGCGGCTCCATGGCGCACCCGTCGAGTCGCTGGACAATATACTCGTCCGTGAATTGGCGCTGGGTGTACGGACTAACCCACTGGTCAAATTCGGCCTTGGCCTGTTTCCCGAGGTTCCCGCGGTCCACCAGAAAGAGGATGCGACGGGCGCCGCCGAACTTGATGAGCCGGTAGCATTGGGTGATCGCCATCCAGGTCTTGCCCGATCCTGTTGCCATCTGGACCAAGGCCCGTGGATCGTTCCGCCCAAAGGACTTCTCCAGCCCCCGGATCGCCTCGATCTGGCAACTCCGCAGGCCCGTTTCCACCAGCGGCCCCAGCGTCCGAAGCTGCCCGCGTAGACTCTGGGGCTGTTCCATCAGCGCGCGCAGGGTCTCGGGGCGTGCCACAGCGAACACACGCCTAGACCGGGAATGGGGATCGCGCAGGTCGCGGAAGCGGAACTCCTCGCCGTTGGACTCGTAAGTGAACGGAAGCACATCCGCCCAGCGCTGAAAATCACGCGTGGGGGAGGTGGCATACATAGCGCTTTCCTCTGCCACTCCGCCAAGGGGTACGTTGGTCGCCTTCGCCTCCAGCACGCCGATAGCTTTGGCGTCCACAAAGAGCATGTAGTCGGCGAACCCGCCATCCACACCGGTTTCGCAGAGCGCTACGCCAAGGCCGGCGTGCAGGTTCAGGTGTTTCCGATCTTGAACCAGCCACCCCACCGCGATCAACTGCGCATCAATCGCTCTGCGTGCTTCCTGCTCCGGTGTCATCGTTTTGTCGAGTTCTCGCCGCGTTCGATCAATTGCAGCGCCAGCCGTCTCCTGAACCCGACACCGGTCAGGCAAACGCGGTGATCTTGGAACTCTTCGCACCGCACAGCGGGCAGACGTCGGGGGCCGTGCCCTCCAGCGTGAACCCGCACACCGAGCACACCTGCAGCGGACCCAGCTTGACGTCCTTGCCGCCGTCCACGGCGCGCTTGGCCTTCTGAAAGAGGCGCAGGTGCTCCTTCTCCGTGTTATAGGCCCACTCGAACGTGCGCTGGGCGCCCTTCTCGGCCTGCAGACGCGCCGTCTCGATGTAGACGGGATACATCTCCTCGATCTCGAAGCTCTCTCCCGCAATGGCCAACCCCAAGTTCTTGGCGGTGTTGCCCGGACCGAACGCCGCCATCGAGTTGGCGACAAACCCGCCGTCGAGATGGCTCAACAGCCGGTAGTGGTCTCCCGCATGAACGTACTCGGCATAGGCCACGGCCTCAAACAACCGTGCCGCGTTCGAGAAGTTCTCCTTCACCGCCTGCGTCGCGAAATGCATGTAACGCATGTGCGCCTGGCTCTCGCCGCCGAACGCGTTGATCAAGTGCTGCTGAGTCATCTGCTTCATCGTACCGCCCTTTCCCGTTGTGCGCCGCTGACGCCCGGCGCCATGCCTGCCTGGTAACACCGCCGCACACTCTACAATCATTCGCCGCGCGCATCAACTGTGCAAAACCGTGCAGAACGCCCGTTCGATCTGGTTCCAGAGTCCTGCTTCGTCGAGCCGGCCCCCGACCGGCAACCCGCGCCGCAACCGCGCCAGTCGGTTGCGGGCGAGGAACACCCGCCGCAGGGCGGCCCGGTCCACGCCGCGCCACTCCGGCACGTCGCCCACATAGCTCGGACTGAGCTCCTCGCGAATCCGATCGTGCATGGCGAGCATGTGCGCGGCCGATTCCTCCGAGGTCATCGTCCGGTGCCGCCAGCGGAATCCGTACCCTTCGAGCCCCCACCGCGCCCGCTCCTCCCGCCCCGCCACGTCGGACAACGGCAGCACGGCGAACGTGAACAGCGTGTAACGATGCACGGCCCTGCCGCCCACGGGAAAGGCGTTCAGCAGATCCACCGTATGGGCAATCGATCGATCCGTCTCGCCCGGATACCCCACGATGAACGTGCTCTTGGTGTTGATTCCCCGCGCCGCCAGGCGCTCCACGCCGCGCAGAATCCCCTCCGGCGTCCCGCCCTTGCGCATGGCCCGCAGCATGCCGGCGTCCCCGGACTCGATCCCCAACAGCACCTCCAGACACCCGCTCTCCGCCATGAGATCCGCGATCTCGTCGTCGACCAGGTCGATGCGCACCAGCCCGCGCCAGCGCAACCGCATGCCGCTGCGTCGGATGGCGTCGAACATGACACGCGCCCGAGCCCGAGTCGCGAACAGATTGTCGTCCGTGAAGTACACCCGCCGCAGACCACCACGCGGCGGAATGGAGCGGATCTCCGCGATCAGCGATTCGATCGATCGCGCACGCGCCTGCTGCAAGCAGGCGAAATCGCAGAACCGGCACCGGCAGTGGCATCCCTGTCCGGCCTGCACAGGCACGAACACCCCGGCCGGCAGTTCGCCGACGGCGCCCCAGTCCACGGCCGCATCCGCGGCCGGTTCGTCCACCACCGGCCCCAGCCGCCAGCGCCCGCCGCGGAAGGCCGCCACATTATCCAGACCGGCACCGTCTCCCCCCACCCGCAAACGGCGCAACAAACCCACCAGCGAGCGCACGCCCGCGGAGCTGACCACGAGGTAATCCACCGGCGACGGCCGCTCCCCGTCCATCAGGTAGTTGTGCTCCGCGACGGCATCGCGGATCCGTCCGGTCAGGCCCCCCTGCTCCTGCAGCAGCAGATGACGGTAGGACTTCCAGACCTGCATGCCGCCGGCGATGACGGGCACGTCGGGCGCATGGCACTTGATCCATGCCGCCATCCCGTCGATCTGCGATGCGAAGGGCATAAAGGTGGTCGAAATGGCAACCGCCAGCGGCTTCTCGCGCAGGAGACGTTTCAGAAGCTCACGCTCCTCGTCGAATACAGGCGCCAACCGCGCGTCGAAGCCGCACCTCGTCAGCGACTGCGCCAGGTACGGCCCATTCAGCGAGACAAACCGCGACGGCTCCCTCCGCAACGCCTCCAGCGCCGCCCCGGACCGCCGCCCGGCCCGGAACCAGGCGTCGAGGAACCGCAGCGACGCCGGATGCCCGTCGATGGTCAGGCGCACCCGCTCCCGCTCGCGCTCGCCCAAGAACTCCCGGGGCGTATCCCCGGCGATGACGATCACGGTGTTGCTGTTCACGCTGTCATGCATTCGATCAAGATGATAGTCTATTCACGCCAGACCGCCAAGAACAGGTCAACCCATGCGCGAACAGACACTTTTCGAACGAATGGAAAACTGCGCCCGCCGTGGCGCGGCGCGGCTCCATGCGGCGCAACCGGTACGAGCTTTTGTGGAAGGAAGGTTCGCCGCGGAAGGCGGGTGCCGCGGACGCGGCTCGGAACCCGACCTGTACTACACGGCCTA
>JAQBFL010000228.1:0-2576 GCA_032123415.1 bacterium
GCCGAGCGAGCTGAGCGCCTGCGCGTCCGCGAAGTTGTCGGTGGCTGGTGCAGCTGGCGGGGTTGGTGTTGGTGTTGGGGTTGGCGTTGGCGTTGGTGTTGGCGCAGCGGCCGTGAAGGTCCCCGCCAAGCTGGTCGAGCCGGTCGCGCCTCCGTATCCGTCGATCGCGATTCGGTAGGTCGTTCCAGCCGTAACGGGGAGACTGACGCTGCTCCAGAGCCCGTCGGCACCGTTGTCGTCATTGCTTGCGATTGGGCTCAGGCCGGAGATGGCGCTGCCGGCGTAGACCGCGAGCAGAGTGTCGAAGCTGCTGGATTGCGTGCTGAGGGCGAGCGTTCCGTCGGCTGCCGCCGTCCAGGAGTACCAAGTTGATGACGCAGAACCGTAAGCCGAGTTGACGTGCGCTGGCTCGCCACTCTCGTGCGTGGCGGCGACGGTTGTTCCAGTAACCGTGGCAAGCGAACTGAGCGCGACCGCGCTAGCGAAGTTGTCATTTGCCGGGGGCGTAGGCGCTGGCGCCGGAGGTGGCTCCGGCGTCGGGTTGGGTGTAGAGCTCTCGCCGGTGTAAAGAAGGCGGTTCGGCGAGCCGGTACCAGCGTCATTAACGACCCCGGTCGTTGCCGCGTTGCCCATCGCAGAAGCGACCCGAGCGGGGGTGCTCGCAGGGCTGGCCGAAAGCAGCAGAGCAGCAGCACCCGCAACGTGAGGTGAAGCCATCGAGGTCCCGGAGATTGTGTTGGTTGCTGTCGACGAAGTGCTCCAAGCTGAAGTGATGCCGCTGCCCGGCGCGAAGATGTCAACGCAGCTTCCCCAGTTGGAGAAGGAGGAGCGGGCATCGCTTGAGGTTGTCGAACCGACCGTCAGTGCGTTCGGCGTCGAGGCAGGCGAGGAGTTGCAGGCGTTGGCGTTCTCGTTCCCGGCGGCAACGGCGAAAGTGATGCCGTCGGCAATTGCGTTCTGCGTTGCGGTGTTGAGTGCCGCTGAGTAACCGCCGCCGAGACTCATGTTGGCGACTGCCGGAACGCCCGCGGCGTGGTTTGCTGTCGCCCAGTTAATCCCTGCGATCACGCCGGAAGTCGAACCCGAGCCGCCGCAGTCGAGGACGCGGATAGCTACTAGCGAGACCTGAGGCGCTACGCCATAGCTTGAGCCGCCGACCGTCCCGGCGACGTGCGTTCCGTGGCCGTTGCAGTCATTCGTGTTCTGGCCATCCCCGATCGCGTCGTAGCCGACCGCCACACGGCCACCGAACTGCGAGTGGTCGGCGCGGATGCCGGTGTCGATGATGTAGGCGGTTACGCCGAATCCGTTCTGGCTGGTCGAGATTTGGCTATTGAGCGGAAGTGTGCGTTGGTCGATGCGGTCGAGGCCCCACGACGATGCGAGCCCGCTGCGCGGCCCTGCACTTAGCGCTTCGACCGGCTTGTCCTTCTCAACTAGGAGCACGCCATCTTGGGCGCGTAGCCGAGCAACGTCGGCCGAGTCGAGTGAGGCAACATAGCCCTTCACGGCGCTGCGGAAGACATCTTGGACGTCGTTGCCGCGAGCTTCCTCGCTAGCCACCTTCTGGGTAAGTCCGGCGCTGCTTTCATAAAGGACGATGTAATCGCTTGAAGTTCCGGCAGCTGCTGCTTGGGCCGGGGCCAACGCGACGATGCCTGCGCACAGAACCGCCAGCGCCAACGTAAGGCGCTGGCACGTGATCTTCGTGCCCTGAATTCGGGAAGCAAACATTGAGATCTCCGGAACTTTAGCGGTTCTTTGCGTGTTTGTGCGTAGCTATGGGGCCGTCACTACTTGGTAACTACACATCGAGACTGCCAAGGTTGCGGTTTGTGACGGAAAGAATTTCAGCCATATCTACTGAGTTCTCAGGCAGAGGTACACTTCGCCCCGTCCGGAGAGGTGGCCGAGCGGCTGAAGGCACTCGCCTGCTAAGCGAGTAACGGGGGTAACCTCGTTCGCGGGTTCGAATCCCGCCCTCTCCGTTATTCGCTGTCGCCTAGCCGGAATTGCAGGCTCAGCTGCCGAAGCGGCTGGGCGGGCTGCGAGAATTGGTGCGGATGGATCCTCGTCTTGAGCGCCGAGAGACTCAGCGCCGCGGAACCGCGCGCCGGCGCCGCATCGCTGCGCTCGCCGCAATCGTGGTCGTTGCTGTCCTCGCAGCGCTGCTGATAATTCCTGCCGTGGGGGGCTCAGGGGCCGGGGAATCGAACGGCTTGGTCGCCGCTGAAGAGCCCACTGCCTCGCCCAAAGCCACTGCTCCGGCGTCAGCGCCAAAACCGGCCGGTCCACCGCCGCAGCAGATTACCGACGCCGTTCCGGGAGAGGCCGAAGTAATAAGCGAGGGGCCGTCCGCTGGCCGCAAGGTGGCGCTGACCTTCGACGACGGCACCTGCGCCGCCTGCGTCGCGAAGATCCTCGACGTCCTCGAGCAGACCGGTGCTGCGGCGACCTTCTTCCCCAATGGCACCTATGGAGCTTCGTGGGAGCCACAAGCAAAACGGATCCGCTCGCTCGTCGCCAGTGGCCAGCTCACGCTCGGGAACCACACCTTCAGCCACGGCGTTTCAACG
>JAQBFL010000229.1:0-6371 GCA_032123415.1 bacterium
GACGATTACCTCGTGAAGCCCTTCTCGTTTGCGGAGCTGCTGGCGCGTGTCCGAGCGCGGTTGCGCACGGCGCGACAGGAGGACGAACCAACGGTTCTGCGCGTGGGAGACATGGAAATCGACCGCCTCGAACGGGTCGCACGGCGGGGCGGTCAACGCGTCGAGTTGACGGCGCGGGAGTTCGATCTGCTGGCCTTTCTGGCGCAGTATGCGGGCTGCCCGGTGTCTCGCGACATGCTGACCCGCGAGGTGTGGAAAGTGGGCGGACGGGCGACGCCGATGGATAAGATCATCGACGTTCACATCTCGCACCTGCGGGGCAAAATCGACGGCGATTCGCGTCCTCGGCTGATCCACACGCTGCGGGGGGTGGGCTTCATGCTCGCGGAGACCGCGCCATGACGATGCAGCTCCAGCGGCGCGTTTTCCTCTACTTGACGATCTTGCTGACTGCTTTCGTTGCCGTCCAACTGGTTGTTTTTGCGATCGTCGAATATAGAGGGTGGCGCGCACACCCGGAGGAGCCGCTGGCCGAGGAATTCGAAGAAGTCGCCGATGCTCTGGCGCTGAACATACTGCTGTTGCCTGTGGTTCTGGTTCTGGCCTGGCGGTTGGCACACCGGATACTGGCGCCCGTGCATCGGATCGCCGCCACCGCGTCGCGCATCGTCGAGGGCGGATTCGACGACCGCATCGACACGGCGGACATGCCGGACGACGACATGCGTCAGCTTGCGCAAACGCTCAACGCGGCCTTCGATCGGTACACCGCGGCGGTCGGGCGCTTGCACCGCTTTGCCGGCGACGCCTCGCACCAACTCCGCACGCCGATCGCGGCCATCCGCGCGACGGGCGAGGTGGCGGTCAGCCGTCCGCGCGAGGCGGGTGCGTACCGTGCCGCCGTGGAGGATATGCTCTCGGATCTGCAGAGACTCTCGTTCATGGTGGAGCAACTGCTTCAACTGTCGCGGTTGGAGTCGTCCTCTCTGCGCGCGGGCTTCCGCGAGTGGGATCCCGCCGCCACCGTCCGTCTATGCGCGGCGCTGTACGAACCGCTATGCGCGGAGGCGGGTGTGCTGCTGGAGTGCGGCGACGAGACGGGCATGGTGGTATCGGGAGTCGACGCGTTGGTCGGCGAGCTGCTCGGTAATTTGATGGATAACGCCATCCGGCACTCGCCGCGTGGCGCAGTCATCCGGGTGGGTGTCAGAAGGGTGGGGGCCGAGGCTGTCTTCTTCGTCCATGACGGAGGCCCCGGCATTCCGGCGGAATATGCCGAGTCGGTGTTCGAGCGTTTCGCCCAAATTCCCGGCAGCCGCCAGGGGCAGGCGGGATTGGGCCTGGCACTGGCCGCGGACATAGCGGGCGTGCATGGGGGCAAGCTGACGCTGGTCAACCCCGGGCAGTCTGGCGCGCGCTTCGAGTGGAGTATGCCGATCGTCGCATGAGACCCGTTGAACGAAACAAGCCGGATGTCACCCCCGCGGGAGACGCCTTGGTCGATGTCGCGGGAGGTTGCACGCTACTCGTGCGCGCCACGCCGGGCGCCAGAAAGACGGAGGTGGCGGGCATGCATGACGGCGCCCTCCGCATACGCCTGCAGGCGCCGGCGGAAGGACGGAGCCTGGCACGAGCCTGCTCAATCGTCAACCGTTCTCGTCGCCGTTCTCGTTAACCGATTCTTCCTCTTTCCGGCCGACGAGAACGGCGACCCTCCATAGGCGGGCAGGCAGCGAACGGATCACGATTTCCTTCGGTCGTTTCCTGCCCTCTTCTCTAGCCAACGTCCTCGTGAGCCGAAAAGACGGCAGAAAGCACATGTATGGCCCGCACGGGGCGCGTCGTTACGCGAGGACCAGGGGCAGGATTGGGCAGGATTCCTGGGTGTGTTCTCCGGTTGGTGTTGTAATGCGTCGTTGCTGGCGTTATAATACTGTCAGGTTGGATGATGAGTGTTCGCGTGGTGTTGCCCGGTCAGGAAGGAATTCGATGAGAGCGCAAGCGAGAACGTGGCGATGGATGCTTGCTGCGGCCTGGTTGTGGCTGGCGGCGGCGGGCGGGGTGTGGGCTGTGCCGCCGCAGGCGGAGCAGAGCTTCGACGACTGGCCGGTGACCTGGACGTGGTCGTTCAACGAGTCTCCGGCGGGGATCTATACGAATCGCGGGTGGGTGCTCAACGACGCGCAGGTGTGGCGCAACCAGGCGCCGTCGCGCTCGGTGTATTCGGCGCCGTATGCGGGATGGATTCGGGACTTCGATGTAACGACCAACAGTTGGCTGCGTTCGCCGTGGCTGAGCAACGGGGTGGGGGTGGTGTCGTGGCGCGCGGCCTGCCGCCTTCCGGGGCAGAACGTCTACGTGGTGGAGTTCTCGGCCGACGGGGGGACGTGGACGGTGCTGGGGACGTATACCAACACGGCGCTGACCGTGGGGACGGTGCGGTGGCCGGGATCGACCAACGCGGTGGGGGACTGGACGGCAGGGACTCTGCGCTGGCGGAAGCTCTCGGACGTGGGCACGGATCAGCGGCTGGGCCTGGAGGATATCGCGGTGACGCAGCCGGTGGGGGTGCGCATGGGGACGGTGCGGCATGTGCCCTCGGCGCCGACGATCGCCGACGCGGTGGCGATCGAGGCCGAGCTGGAACTGCACCCGAACCTGCGGGAGCTGTCGGCGGGCGTGTGGTACCGGTTCAATGGCGAAGGGGCCTATAGCTGGCGGCCGATGGGGGCGGTGAGCGGGACGCTGTACCGCACGCTGACGCCGATTCCGGCCGGGCGGTCTGGAACGGTGCAGTACTACGTCGAGGTCTCCTACACGGGGCTGGACGAGGCGACGGTGTACGCACCGGCCGCGGGAGCGGCGGGGCCGGCGTCCTATGTGTCGACGGACCCCGCGGGCACGGTGCCGAACCCGCGACAGTTCGGGCCGTCGAGCCGTCGCACGGGGATGACCATCTCCGAGATCATGTACCATCCCGCGGAGCATCCGCAGGGCTGGGACTTGGAATTCGTCGAGCTGTACAACTCCGACCCCGTGCCGCAGGACCTGAGCGGCTGGCGGCTGACGGGCGAGGTGAGTTACACGTTTGCCGAGGGCACGGTGCTGGAGGGGCGCAATCGGCTGGTGGTGGCGGCGGAGCCGCAATCGGTGAGCATGGAACACCCCGTAACGGGCGTGAACGGTCCGTGGATCGGGAAGCTGTCCAACGGCGGCGGCACGGTGCGGCTGCGCAACCGGCAGGGGGCGATTATGCTGGAGGTGGAATACAGCGATCGCGCGCCGTGGCCGATCGCGGCGGACGGGGCGGGGCACTCGCTGGTGCTGGCACGACCGGACTATGGCGAGGGGGACGCGCGGGCGTGGGCGGCGAGCGAGCGGGTGGGCGGCTCGCCGGGCTACACGCTGGCGGAGCCGACGGATGGGCTGTCGAAGGTGCTCATCAACGAAATTCTGGCGCATACGGACCTGCCGCAGGTGGACTTCATCGAGTTGTACAACGCGGGGACGGGAGCGGTGGACCTCGCAGGCTGCCGGATTACCGACGAGATCGGAGTGTGGAAGTTCACGATCCCCGCGGGCACGGTCGTGGCGGCGGGCGGGCGTGTGGTTTTCGATGAGAACCAGTTGGGGTACCGGCTCTCCAGCCAGGGGGAGGATATTCTGCTGGGCGATCCCACCGGCGGGCGGATTCTGGACGCGGTGCGCCTGGGGGCGACGCGTAACGGGGTCAGCACGGGGCGGTATCCGGACGGCGACGCGGCGCTGCGGGTGCTGGCGTCCCTGACGCCGGGGGCGGCCAACAGCCGGCCGCTGCGCGAGCAGGTGGTGATCAACGAGATTATGTACAACCCGATCAGCAACCTGGACGAAGACTGCTACGTCGAGCTGCACAACCGCGGGGCGACGGCCGTGGACGTGGGGCTGTGGCGTCTGGACGACGGGATCGAGTACCTGATTCCGCCGGGGACGACGATCGCTGCCGGCGGCTACCTCGTGATCGCCAGCGACCGCGCGCGGCTGATCGCCAACTATCCGCAGCTCCACGAGAGCAACACGCTGGGGAACGTCGCGGGGCGGCTGTCCAACAGCGGCGAGCGCCTCGCGCTCGTGCGGCCGGATAACCCGGGGTTGCCGTACCAGGACTTCGTCATCGTCGATGAAGTGACCTACTCCGACGGCTGGGGCGAGTGGACCGACGGCGACGGCAGCAGCCTGGAGCTGATCGACCCGCGCGCCGACGGCACGCTCGCGCCCAACTGGGCCGGCAGCGACGAGTCGATGAAGTCAACGAACATGTGGACGCTGATCGAACACACCGGCGTGCTCGATCATGGATCCAACGCCGTCAACGAACTGCACATCCTGCGCGAGCGAACGGGCGAGAACCTCGTCGACAGCATCGAGGTTTTCCGCCCGAACGGTCCCAACCTGGTTCCAAACGGCTCCTTCGAGGCGGGACTTGCCGGGTGGATCATCGACGGCACGCATAAGAACTCCGTGCTCAAAACGGGAGAGGCGTTCCAAGGGTCGAACAGCCTGCGCATGCGCAGCCTGGGCGGCGGCGACAACGGCGTGAACCGGATCGAGATCGATCTGACATCGACGCTGTCGCCGGGTGAAACGGCCACCATCCGCGCCCGGGCACGCTGGATCACCGGGGCGCCGCTGCTGCTGTTGCGTTTGAAAGGCAACTGGATCGAAGCGCCCGGCGAGTTGCTGGTGCCGAAGAACCTCGGTTCGCCAGGGCTGAGAAATAGCCGCTACCAGTCCAACCGCGGGCCGGCAATCTACGACGTGAGGCATTCGCCCGTGCTGCCGGCCGCCGGGCAAGCCATCACCGTAACAGCGCGCATCGACGATCCCGACGGTATCGCAGCCGTGCGTCTGCGCTACAGGGTAGACCCGGGCAGCTCACTCGTCACCGTTACGATGACGGACAACGGCACAGGGGCGGACCGCATGGCGGGCGACGGCAGCTACAGCGCGTACCTGCCGGGCCAGGGCGCCAACGTGCTGGCGGCGTTTCACATCGAGGCGGAGGATAGCCTCGGCGCGGTCACCCGATTCCCGGAAGACGTTCCCGTCCGCGAATGCCTCGTGCTGTTCGGCCAGACACCGCAGACAGGCGACTTCGGCAGCTATCGGTTCTGGATCACGGCCGCGACACGATCGGAATGGTCCACCCGCCAGAAGATGAGCGACTGCCGTTTGCCAGGAACGTTCGTGCAGGACGACCGCCGCGTGATCTACGACGCACGGGGACGTTATCGTGGCAGCCCCTTCATTCGATCGCCGGGAGACCCGGAGACGCTGGATTCGAGTTTCGTGCTTTACGTGTCCAAGGCCGAGCGCCTGCTTGGTTCGACCTCCTTCAACCTTGACCGACTCGAGCGCGACAGCACGAAACTGCGTGAGTACATGTCCCTGTGGATTACCGAACAGGTGGATGTGCCCTTCTTCGAACAACGGTACATTCACCTGTTCATCAACCACCAACGCAAGGACACAATCTACGCGGATTGCCATCAACCGAACGACGACATGGTGGGCGCCTACTGGCCGGCCGACGACGCGGGCGATCTGATCAAGATCGACGACTGGTTCGAGTTCAACGACGACGCGCAGGTAAGCATGGAGTTCAACGAAAACGGCCGCCTGCTGCAGTATCTGACGACTGGCGGAGCAAAGAAGAAGGCCCGCTACCGCTGGAGCTGGCGCAAGGAGGAGGTCGACCGGCTGAACGACGATTACAGTTCGTTCTTCCAACTCGTGGATGCCGCGACGGCCACGCACACCGCCGCGGATTATATCCCGCGACTGAACGCCGTCGCCGATATCGGCCAGTGGATGGATGTGTTTTCCATCCGGCATTTCATCAGCGACTGGGATGGGTACGGCTTCAATCGCGGCAAGAACATGTCGACCTATCGACCCGCGGACGGACCGTGGCGGATGTTGATCTGGGATATGGATTTCGCCCTTCAGGACAATGTGAACGACAACAACCTCTTCTCGATCGACTGCCCGACGTTAAGCAACAAGGTATTTCAAGTTCCCGAATACCGTCGTGCATACTGGCGCGGGTTGTGGCGGATCTGCGATGGCCCGGCACGGGGGGAGGCATGCGACCCGATGATGGATTCGATTTACACGGCGCTGACGGGCAACGGGGTAGACGTCACCTCGCCCGACGCAGTCAAGACCTGGATCGCCGGACGCCGGGTATTCGTCCTGAGCGAGTTGGCAAAAGTGGCCTCGCCGTTCGAGATTCGGACCAACGGGGGCGTGGACTACAGCAGCGCGGAGCGGCTGGTGTGGCTGGAGGGCGTGGCGCCGGTGGAGGTGGAGACGATCTCGTTGAACGGGGC
>JAQBFL010000230.1:0-5818 GCA_032123415.1 bacterium
GGCGGCTTCGCCCTGTCGCACTGGTGCGGCGGCGCGGGCTGCGAGGCTGAGATCAACGAGAAGGCCGGTGTGACGATCCGCTGCGTCCCGCTGGGGGACGAGATGCGTGAAGACGGCGCCTGCATCGCGTGCGGCAAGCCCTCCGGCAAGCGCGTGGTGTTCGCCAAGTCCTACTGAACGCGGCAGACGAGGCCCTTGAGGTAACGCCCTTCCGGGAATGCCAGGGAGACGGGGTGGTCCGGCGCCTGGGACAGCCATTCGAGCGCCTGCGCGGGGCGGCCCGCGTCGAGCGCGGCGTCGGCCACGATCTTCTGAAACAGTTCCGACGCGATGGCTTCGGAGCAGGAGAACGTCAGGAGCAGTCCGCCGGGGCGCAGCAGCTTGAAGGCCAGCAGGTTGATGTCCTTGTAGCCGCGAGCCGCCCCCTGCACGGCGGCGCTCGACGCGGCGAACTTGGGCGGGTCGAGGACGATCAGGTCGAAGCTGCGTCGGGCGTCCCGGAATCGGCGCAGGGCCTCGAAAACGTCCGCCCTCACGTTCTCCATCCGTTCCGTCCCGATGCCGTTGAGGGCCGCGTTGCGCTCCAACAGGGCCAGGGCTTCCGGCGCGCTTTCGACGTTGACGACCGACCGCGCCCCGCCCACGGCGGCGGCGATTCCGAACCCGCCCGTGTAGGCGAAGCAGTTCAGGACGTCGCGTCCGCCTGCCAGCGCGGCGAGGCGGGCGCGGTTCTCGCGCTGGTCGAGGTAGAAGCCGGTCTTGTGGCCGTGGCGGACATCGACGAGGAAGCGGCAGGGGCCTTCCGCGATCTCGATCGCGTCGGGCGGTTCCGCGCCTGAGAGCAGTCCGCGGCGTTCGGGCAGGGATTCGCGGGTGCGGCCCGAACCCTCGGAGCGCTCGTAGACCCCGCGGCATCCGGTGTGGGCGGCCACGGCGCGGGCGATCTCGTTGCGTTGGCGTTCGGCTCCGGCGGACAGAAACTGGCAGACGGCGAAACCGTCGTAGCGGTCCACAATCGTGCCGGGCAGGCCGTCCGACTCGGCGTGGACCAACCGGCACGCGCAGCCGGGCCGCAGTGCGTGCTCGCCCCGCGCCGCGATGGACGCGGCGATCCGGCGGTCGAAGAACGCGCCATCGATCGGTTGCGCCGGGTCGAAGGACCACACGCGCACCCGTATGGTGGAAGCGGGGGAATAGGCGCCGCTGGCCAGAGGTCGATCGTCGGGTCCGCGAACCTGTACCGTATCGCCTGGGGCGGCGGGCGGCTCCTCAGCCGCTACCGCGCCCGAGAACACCCAAGGGTGACGTCTGGACAGCGCCTCGACGGCCTTTGGGGCGATCCGAATCCACGGCATGCTCAACTCAGGAGACTTCCTCGGTGATCTGGTCGTAGAAGGCGACGTAATCGTCGGGCGTCTTGCTCGCGCGCATCTTGATGGCTGAGCGCGGGTGCTGGTTGAGCTGGGCTGTCAAGGCGTACGGGATGCTGTATCCCCAGTCGAGTTCCGCGCGCATCGGAACGAAAACGTCTTGGCAGCACTGCAGCACGGGGCGCAGGTGGAACTTCGGGTTGTGGAGGAAGCCGATCAGCAACTCCAACTGGCAATTGCCGGCGCCGCGGCCGAGGCCGTTGATCGTGGCGTCGACGCGGTTGGCGCCTGCCACGATGGCCTCGATCGTGTTGGCGAAGGCCAGTTGGCGGTTGTTGTGACCATGGAAGCCCACCTGCTTGCCGGTCCCCTCCATGGCGCCCAGATACAGCTTTGTCAGGTCGCGAACCTGTTCGGAGTACAGCGCGCCGAAGCTATCGACAATGTAGACGGCGGACGCCGGGCTGTGCGCCACGAGGTCGAGCGCCGCGCGCAGTTCGTCTTCCCGCACGACGGAGACCGCCATGAGCTGCATCATCGTTTCGTAGCCCTTGTCGTGCGCATCCTGCAGCATGTCGAGAGCGATGGGGATCTGGTGGATGTAACAGGCCACGCGGACGCATCCGATCGCGCTCTGGTCCTTCGGAAGAATATCCGTATGGTAGTCGGTGCGTTCGGCGTCCGCCATGACCGCGAGCTTGCCGGCGAACGGATGCGTCTCGGCGAGAGCGCGCAGGTCGTCCTCGTCGCAGAACTTCCACTTGCCGTAGGAGGTCGGCGCGTAGATGCGCTTGGATGACTTGTAGCCGACCTCGATGTAGTCCACGCCCGCGTCGGTCGAGGTCTGAAACACGCGCTTGACGAATAGATCGTCGAAGTGGTGGTCGGTCACGAGGCCGCCGTCGCGAATCGTGCAATCGAGGATCTTCAGTTCGGGCCGGTATGCCACCCAGCGGTCCGGCGCTTCCGTATCTTTCTGCGTCGTCATTGGTCTCACCGAGCATTTCATTTCATGCGTACGATTGACCGGCCCAACGGCCGGCAAGGCGCTATGTTACTCTCCCCGCACCGCCCGCGTCAAAGGAATTGCGCGGGTGCGAATTGCGCGGGTGCGTCCGGCCGTCCGGAGCCGTCCGGGGTGCGACCTGCCGGGGGGAGATCGAGGACTGCTGCGATCTATCATGTGACGGTGAGGTGGCCTTTCAACGCCAGCGCCTCACCGCCCGTTTCAAAGCGGACCATCGGCTGCGCCGCCGTCTGGTCAACATCGGGAATGAAGTCGCGTGCTGAAGTCGTTCACTGTTATCTGTAGGCCCGTCGCCGATTCCCCCGGCCCTCCGTCCTCCGGTCCAAGGTCTCTCCTTTCAGCGTTTCAGCATTTCAGCGTTTCAGCTTTTCTCTCCGCCCTCCGCCCATGTCCCCGGTCCGAGGTCTCTGGTCCATGGTCTAAGGTCTTTCTTCTTTTCCGTCTTTCTTCTTCCCTTGCCCCCATCCCCCCTCCGTGCTACAAGTTCGCCCATGTCCAGCGGTGCGTCATCCAAAACCACTTACCCGTCTCCAGCCTCCAAGCCGCTCGTCTTCAGGGAGCAGGATATCGAGGCTGCATTCATCGAAAAGCTGCTCAGTCTCAAGTACACCTATCGCCCCGACATTCGAGACCGCGCCGCCCTCGAACTCAACTTCCGGAAAAAGTTCGAAGCCCTGAACCGTGTCCGCCTCACCGACGGCGAATTCCAGCGCCTTCTCGACGAACTCATCACCCCCGACGTTTTCACCGCCGCCCGCGTCCTGCGCGAGAAGAACGACTTCACCCGCGACGACGGCACCCCGCGCTCCTACACGCTCGTCAACATCCGCGACTGGTGCAAGAACGACTTCAAGGCCTCCACCCTCATCAAGGATAACCCCGCCATCGACAAGTGCCTCTTCGTCGTGGACCGCAAGGACCTCGACCGGCAGACCCGCGAGGAGTTCAACCGCTTTCAGGAAGGCTGCGTCGAGGAAAACACCAACACCGCCACCCTCGTCAGCGCATGCTCTCCGGCGAGCAGCTCACCGAACTACTGGAACCCCTCAGCCTGGCGTGGAAAGCCCGCCGCGTCGCCGAACTCGCCCTCATGGCCGACCTCGTGCCTCTCCTTAAGAAACGCGCCGCCGGCCGCGACATCTCCGGACTGAGTGCCTACGAATCATGACGAAGAACACCACACAACGCCTTACACCGAAGCTGCGCTTCCCGGAGTTCCGGGATGAGCCGGGGTGGGCCAGCAGGAAGGTTGATGAACTGGTTGATACGGTGACTCCGCTAAAGAAACTCCCGACAGCGCTCTATTCTGCCAAGGGGGCTTTCCCCATTGTCGACCAATCCCAAGACGCGATCTGCGGTTGGACAGACGATCGCGATGCCGTCATTCGCGAAGGTCTTCCTCTGATTGTTTTTGGGGATCACACCTGCATTCTGAAGCTGGTCGACCGACCGTTCGCGCAAGGGGCCGACGGCATCAAGATTCTCAGCGCACGTCCAAGTATCGATGCGCAGTTTCTTTATCAGTCTCTCTGCTATGCACCCGTTGTTACGGAGGAATACAAGAGGCATTACTCCATCCTGAAAGAGAGGCCCGTTCGCTTTCCCGACATCAAGACAGGCGAACAACACCGCATCGCCTCCTGCCTCTCCTCCCTGGACGACCTGATCGGAGCCGAAAGCCAGAAACTCGACGCACTCAAGGCCCACAAGAAGGGGCTCATGCAGCAGCTCTTCCCCCGAGAAGGCGAAACCCGCCCCCGCCTCCGATTTCCAGAGTTCCACGATGCGCCGGGGTGGGAAATGCGGCCATTGGTAGCAATCGCACCTCTACAACGTGGATTTGATCTACCGTCGGAAGAGATTCGTCCCGGGAATGTTCCAATCGTCTATTCAAACGGGCCGAAGGGCTTCCATGAGAGGGGAATGGCAAGAGGTCCCGGAATTGTAACTGGAAGGTCCGGCACCATTGGCAAGATGCATTTTGTCGAACAGGGCGACTACTGGCCGCACAATACCTCCCTGTGGGTCACCAGTTTTGAAGGGCATATTCCAAAGTTCGTCTTTTACCTGTATGAATCGATTGGATTCCTACGATTTGCCTCGGGTTCGGGCGTTCCAACGTTGAATCGGAACGACGCTCATGCTTTTGTCACCGGGATAACTTTGGACACTGACGAACAACACCGCATCGCCTCCTGCCTCTCCACCCTCGACAACCTGATCGCCGCCCAAAGCGACAAGCTAGAAACCCTCAAGACCCACAAGAAGGGCCTCATGCAGCAGCTCTTTCCATCCCTGGCCGAGGCCGATGCATGAACAAGGAACTCATCGTCCAGATGCAAAACCAGTTCGATGCACTGGTCCGGAGTCACCCCGATGCGGCCGGGGTGGAGTTCTGGTTTGCCCGCGACTTGCAGGAACCCCTCGGGTACGCCCGCTGGGAGAATTTCATCACCGCCATCCAAAGGGCGATAGAGTCCTGCCGCACGACGGGCGTCGATGCCGACAACCATTTTCGTGGCGTCACGAAAATGGTCGAGCTCGGCAGCGGAGCGAAGCGTCCGATCGATGATTTCATGTTGACGCGTTATGCGTGCTACCTCATCCGGAAACTCGAACGCCGTGTCAAAACAGACGAAAAGAAGCTGGAAAGACAGGCGGGCCGCTTGCCGAAACCACCGTCAGAAGGGTGAAAGTCATCATGACCGACTCAAACCAAAAGCAACTCGGCAAAACCCTCTGGGCCATCGCCGACCAACTGCGCGGTGCCATGAACGCGGACGACTTCCGCGACTACATGCTCGCTTTCCTCTTTCTGCGCTACCTCTCCGACAACTACGAGGCCGCGGCGAAGACAGAACTGGGTAAGGACTACCCCGCCATCCCCACCGGCGATCCCCGCGTGCCGCTGACGATCTGGTACGCCAACAACCCCGCTGACATCGCCGACTTCGAGAAGCAGACGCGCCGCAAGGTCCACTATGTGATCAAGCCGGACCACCTATGGGCCAACATCGCCAACCTCGCCCGCAACCAGTCCGCCGACCTGCTCGACACCCTTCGCGATGGCTTCAAATACATCGAAACCGAATCCTTCGAGAGCACCTTCCAGGGCCTTTTCTCCGAGATCAATCTCGGTTCCGACAAGCTCGGCCGTACCCACGCCGACAAGAACGCCAAGCTCTGCGACATCATCAAGGAGATCGCAACGGGCCTCGCCGACTTCTCCACCAACGTTGACGCCCTGGGCGACGCCTACGAATACCTGATCGGCCAGTTCGCCGCCGGCTCTGGCAAGAAGGCCGGCGAGTTCTACACCCCGCAGCAGATTTCCACCATCCTCTCGCGTATCGTCACCCTCGACAGCCAGGAGCCCAAGACCGGCAAGGTACCGCACCTCGGCAGCGTCCTCGACTTCGCC
>JAQBFL010000231.1:0-3042 GCA_032123415.1 bacterium
GACCGGGCGTGCCGGCTCCATCATCTGCACCATGCCCTCGTCGGGCGGCAGCTGCTGGCGGCGGTCAGTACGCCGATTGGGTCGCGGCGCCATGTTCATGCCGGCCTCCATCGGCGCCACCGTCGTCGCCTCGACGATGCGCCGCAGGAATTGCTGGCGTAGCAGCAGCGTGTAGGTGGAGATCCAGCTTTCGCCACCAGCCCATCCCTTGACGTTGGGCGGATCGAACGGCACCTGGCCCAGACCCTGCATCATGCGAACGAGTTGGGTCTTCTCCGGCACCGGCAGCCCGAGGACGCGCACCGCGCCGACGATCAGATCGATCGGCGACTTGATCAAGGCACCGCGATTGGCCGGGTCGCGGAACGCCTGCGACAGCAGCAGGGATCGCAACAGCGGTTTGACCTCATATCCGCCGTCGCGAAACGACGACGCTAACCGCTTGACCGCGGCCGCATCGGGTTTGAGCGACACGAACTCGCGCCACATCTTCTCGACGATGGTCTCGGCGGTGCGGGGGTGGGCGAGCAGGATGGCGACGATCTCGTCGCCGCTGAAGCGTCCGGTCCGCCCAAGGAATGTCTTGTCGCCGTCGTCGTGAAGCTGCGGGCGGTTCAAGAACTCGCCGGTTTCGCGATTGATGCTCCGGCCGGTAAAGGCCCTTGCCGCCGCCTTGATGTCGGCCTCGCTGTAGTGGCCTTCACCCAACGTAAAGAGTTCCAGCAGCTCGCGGGCCAAGTTCTCGTTGGGCTCGTCGGCAACGCTTCGGATCCCGTCGAGATAGATCAGCATCGCCGGATCGCGCGCCACGGCCTTGAGCAGGGTCGCGAAATTTCCCAGCGCCTCGCGGCGAAACAGCGCGTTCTGGCGAAACAATGCCGGTGCATAGCGCACCTTCAGCATCGAAGAGGTGAAATGGTTGTGCCAGAACAGCA
Organism: bacterium; assembly: GCA_032123415.1. Taxonomy (GTDB): domain Bacteria; phylum Verrucomicrobiota; class Kiritimatiellia; order UBA8416; family JADHWI01; genus JAQBFL01. The sequence continues at coordinate 936 of JAQBFL010000231.1, forward strand.
CCATCCGCTCGACCAGCGGCTGGTCGGTCGCGAGCATCTCTTCGACCCACCAGTTGCGCAGTTCGCGGCCCTGCTCCTGGACAGGCCGAGTGATCTGAAGCGGCCTGCCGTCAACGCCGGGCTTGCGGCCGGCTTCGGCTGCCCGCTGCTGGCGGCGAACCTCGGCCGGTCCCAGGTCGATCCAGGCCGGTGCAGGCGTTGCAGCCTGCGGTCGGAAACCACCGAGAAGGCGATCGACCGCGTTCTCGTAGCCCTGTCCTTCCAGGGTGCGGATTTCATCCGGCGTCGCGCCAAATGCGGTTCGCGACAGCAACGATCTCGCCATGTCGAATCCCATCGGAGCCGCTGCTTGCGTCCCCCGCCCCGGCCAGACCATCGTCGAGAGCGAGACGCCTGCCGCCACGAAACCACGCCGACTCATATGAAAAGGCATGATGCCGCTCCTATCCCGGCGGACGACCCGGGGCGCCGGGAGGGCCCGGCGGGCGGGCAGGCGCCGGAGAACCGGCGAAGCGTTCGGCAATAACGGCATGCAGACGCTCGCGCTGATCGGGCCGCAGATGGGGTTCGAGCTGGACCACCGTGTGCAGCGTTTCCTTGTGCTGATCGGCCCGCAATCTCGCGATCTGGTCGACCAGAGCGTCGATCCGCGCCATGTCCGTTTGCGGATGCTTCAATTCCATCGCGGTTTGTTCGCGCATCTTTTGTATCTCGTGCAGGCGTTGCCGCCGCGACGCGGCATACTGATCCAGAAGGCCGCTCAAGGCCGTCCGTTGCCCACTGTCGAGATCGAGATCGCGTACCAGGGCTTCAACCGGATTGGGCCTCGGACCGGGTGGTCGTGGTGGCGGCGACCGTCCATCGAAGAGCGGAGGAGCGATCCAGCTGCTGTAGACAAAGCCTGCCAGCACGAACGTGTTCAGCAGCAGCGACAAAGCCAGCAGAATCTGGACCAGGCGCGAACTCACGTCAGATCTCATCGCCGGCGAAATAGTCCGTCAACTCGTTCGACGTGCTCACCGTTGCGGTACCGGAAACCTCTCCGTTGTAAGTCTGCTGCGCGAACGACTGGCCGAGGCCGCCACCGACCACGAAACCCACGCCCGCCACCACGATCGACATTGCCACCATCGCTGCTCGCTGAAAGGCATGACGCGGTCCCGACGGGAACAGACGGTCGAGCCAGCCACCGCGCAGCGCCGGTCGCGCCGCCTCAAAGCCAATCAGCGCCTGGGCCCGAACAGTCATCCGACCCGGGGCCGCCGGCACCGGAGCGCCAAGAATTTCCGCCAGATCGAGGGCAGCACGCCGCAATTCCGGATCGGCGGCAACCGCGGCCTCGATCCGCGCGACGGCAACCTCGGGGAGCCGGCCCTCCAGCCACGACGCGAGGTCGAGGTCGGATACGGCACCGAACGGGACCCCGCGCTCCGCGGCAAGGCTCTGCCACAGTTCTTTGTCGGTCCGGGGGGTGCGCTCCGTGCTCATGCGGTCTCCTGCCTAGAATACGTCAGATTGCTTCATTTCATCCCCAGTTCAGGGAGCTTCCTCGCCAAAATGCGCCCGCAACCGCAGCAGCGCCTTGTGATGGGTACTTCGGACGGTTTGGGCGTCGATTTTCAGGAGCCGGGCGACTTCGGCCACGTCGCGCTCCTCGTCATATAAGCACTTCAGGATAAGCGTTTGGCGTGCGGTCAGAAGGCCTTGAGGAATCTTGAGCTTTTCAACATGGCGGTCCTCGACCGCCAGAAACGATTCTGGCACGTCATCGAGGGCCTGAGTCGCCTGGCGGCGGCGGCGGACATGGTCGACGGCCGCCGATCGGGCAACCACGGCCAACCAGGTGCCGAGGCCGGCACGGGCCGGATCGTAGGTCTTGAGTAGCCGGAAATCCTGGGCGCAGAGCCGGACGAACACGTCCTGAGCGGCATCCAGAACGTCGTCCTCGCCCAGTCGATAGGACGAGAGCGTCCGACGAACGACTGCGTTGATGAGGGGTGCGGCCGCGCCCACGAACACATCCCACGCCCGCTTGTTTCCCGTCGCGAGCGTCTGCAGGTCGATCTGGTTCAGTTCCGTCACGCCTGCAATCTTTCCTGGCCCCGCC
>JAQBFL010000232.1:0-16827 GCA_032123415.1 bacterium
GGCAGGCGATCCTCGCCGGCGTCCAGAAGCTGAGCAGGGCCGTGTGCGTAACCCTCGGACCGGCCGGCCGCAACGTGATCCTCGACAAGAAGTTCGGCTCCCCCACGATTACCAAGGACGGGGTGACGGTCGCCAAGGAAATCGACCTGCCGGATGCCTTCGAGAACATGGGCGCCCAAATGGTCCGCGAAGTCGCCAGCAAGACCAGCGACGTGGCCGGCGACGGCACGACGACGGCGACGCTGCTCGCCGAAGCGATCTATCGCGAGGGTCTGAAGAACGTGACCGCGGGCGCGAACCCGATGAGCCTGAAGCGGGGCATCGACAAGGCCACGGCGTGCGTTGTCGAAGAGATCGCCAAGATGGCCAAAAAGGTCAAGGAGCACACGGAGATCGCCCAGGTGGCGACGATCTCGGCCAACGGCGACAGTACGATCGGCGATACAATCGCCGACGCGATGGACAAGGTGGGCAAGGACGGCACGATCACGGTCGAGGAAGCCAAGACGATCGAGACCACGCTGGACGTTGTTGAGGGCATGCAGTTCGACAAGGGCTACCTGTCCCCGTACTTCGTGACCAACGCGGACAACATGGAGTGCGTGCTGTCGGATGCGTACATCCTGATCCACGAGAAGAAGATCTCGAGCCTGCAGGACCTGCTGCCGCTGCTGCAGAACGTGGCCAAGACCAGCAAGCCGCTCATGATCATCTCCGAGGATGTCGAGGGCGAGGCGCTGGCCACCCTGGTCGTCAACAAGCTGCGCGGGACGTTGCAGTGCTGCGCCGTCAAGGCGCCGGGCTTCGGCGATCGCCGCAAGGCCATGCTAGAGGACATTGCCGTTCTGACGAGCGGCCGCATGCTCAGCGAAGACCTGGGAATCAAGCTCGAGAACGTGAAGCTTGAGGATCTGGGCCGCGCGAAGCGCATCACGATCGACAAGGATAACACGACGATCGTCGAGGGCGCCGGCAAGACCTCCGACATCCAGGGGCGCGTGGGTCAACTCAAGCGTCAGATCGAGGAAACGACCTCGGATTACGACCGCGAGAAGCTGCAGGAACGCCTGGCGAAGTTGGCCGGCGGCGTGGCAGTCATCAACGTCGGCGCGGCGACCGAGAGCGAGATGAAGGAGAAGAAGGCTCGCGTCGAGGATGCGCTGCATGCGACGCGCGCGGCGGTCGAGGAAGGCGTTGTGGCGGGCGGCGGGGTGGCGCTGCTGCGTGCCCAGAGGGCGTTGGACAAGATGGACTGCACGGGCGACGAGCTGGTGGGCGTGAACATCGTCCGAACCTCGCTGGAAGCCCCGTTGCGCCAGTTGGTGGCCAATGCCGGCTTGGAAGGCGCGTTGATCGTGGCGGAGGTGAAGAAGAGCAAGTCCGCTACGTTCGGCTTCAACGTCGCGACGGGCCAGTACACGGACCTGGTCAAGGACGGTGTCCTCGATCCGGCCAAGGTGACCCGCACGGCGCTGCAGAACGCAGCCAGCATCGCGGGCCTGTTGCTGACGACCGAGTGCATGATCACCGAGATTCCGGACGACAAGCCGGCGGCCCCCATGGGCGGCGGCGGACACGGCGGAATGGGCGACATGATGTAATCGGCCTCGTTGGACTTCCCGCTCCGGCGGGAAGTCCGACTTTTTACGGGTTGACATCGGATAGGCGGGGCATCTAATATGTCCCGCTTATTCTTTTCAGGAGGGATCGTATTGAACGTCGAGCTACTCGAAGCCGCCAGAGAGCGCATTGCGTCCGTCCCCGTTCTTATCAACGCTGTTTCAAAGCGCGTCCGGCAGCTCAGTGCCGGGATGCGGCCCTATGTGAAGCCGCGTTCCCAAAACGAGGAGAAGGTGGACATCGCCCTGCGCGAGATCGCCGAGGGCAAGCTGGTCGCCGAGATCGAGTTCGATCCCGCCGTCACCGGTTGATACGCCTTGAGCCGGTCGCGTTCGCGTTGCACCCTCTGGCTTAGGACGGGAGGAGGTTTTCGGTGCCGGCCGAGGGTTCGTTTCAGCGGATTGCCACCAACCGCAAAGCCCTGCACGAGTTCACGGTCGAATCCCGCATCGAGGCCGGCATCCGGCTTCTGGGAACCGAGGTGAAATCGCTCCGCGAGGGACACGCGACGTTGACGGGATCTTTTTGCCGGGTTCAGGACGGGAAGGTGACCGCCTTCGGCGTCAACATTCCTCCCTACGAGTGCGGCAACCGCTTCAACCATAACCCGGACCGGCCCAAGCCCTTGTTGCTTCACCAGCGCGAGATCGACTGGTTGACGGTGCAGGTGGATCAGAAGGGCCTTGCTCTCATCCCCCTCAGCCTCTACTTCCGTCGCGGCTTCGCCAAGCTCGAACTCGGCGTCTGTAAGGGCAAGCGCATGGCCGACAAGCGCGACACGCTGCGCCGCCGCACGGCCGATCGCGAGGCCGCCCGGGAAATCGCCCACCGGCGATGAAGACGGCTCTCGGCTCTATCGTTCGGCCGCGCGTTCCGTAACGACCAAGGCGCCGCTGCCGTTGAGTTCCTCGACCTCCGTGGCGAACGAGCCGTCTTCCTGAAGCGCGCACGTGGTGCGTCTGGTGAGGACGAGATGGCCGTCGGAGTTGCGGGTCCGCACGGTCGTGACCGTGCGCGCCGGCGTCTTGATCTCCTCCACGATCTCCCGCGGCACCAGCATGCCGCCAAGCCCCACGTTATCTTCCTTGATGGTCAACTTCCCGCCGAAGGCGTCGAGAATCTCGGTGGTCCGGGTTTGCTTCGCAACCTGCAGAATGCCATCTTCTCCACGCTTCTGTTCCTCAACCGTGACCTGCTTGGCACGAACGTCATACTGACGCGTGGACACGACGCTTTGCACGCTGCCATCCGTGGCCAGCGACGTCACTTCCTGTATCTTTGGCGTGGCCTGTGCAGCAAGCCAGGCGCTCCAAGCTTCCTCGACGTTGCCGGCCAGGGCAGACGCAGCCGCGAACATCGTGAGCAACGCAAGGAGACACGGCCCCCTATTCAATCCATATCCCGCTATCATCATCAGTCATCCCTCGATCGAGACCCATCCCTCAAGACCGAAACTATAAAACCTTGAACCTTGCCTTGTGCCTTGTCAAATTAAAGCAGCAATCGTGCCACATGCATCCGTCGCGACCGCTATGCTGTGATTGGCTCGCGAATTCACAGGTTGCAGTGTGGCGCGGCCGGCATGAAGTGCGTTCTGCAGTGTGCAAAAAACGGCGTTTTGTGCATTCAGGAGTACGCAGTGTCGGGGTGCGCGGAGCAGGCTGTCGGCGCGTGTACGAAGCCTGAGCGCAGTCGAAGGGCGGCGGGCGCTACGGCAGTTCCGGGGCAACACCGGCTCCGTTCAACCCGAACCTGTCCTTGTTTCTTGACATGAAACCTGGTACGTTCTCCCGTTGTGTGCCTGACTGCGAGCGTACCTGCCTGCGCCAAACTGGCGGAGCGGGCGGCGAAGCAGGCGGAAGCGAGCGATGTGTCCGGTCTGCGCGAAACCGAGCGCGAGATCGACCAGATCGTGTACCGCCTCTACGACCTGACGCCGGCGGAGATCGCGCAGATCGAAGGCGCGCTGGCCAACACCCGCCGCGCGGGCGACGGGGGGAATGATGAGGACGGGATGGAGGACGGCGGGAAATGAGCGGCGTTCGAACATTCGTTGACTCGCTACGCTCGCCAACGGCGCCGCAGTGTGATCTGCCTAACCGGCATTGGCGAGCGAAGCGAGTCAATGTGACATGGAGGGCAACCGCGCCATGAAGAGCCCGATGTTGCCGAAGGATCACCAGGCCTCCGTGCGCCGTGTGCTGGAACTCGGGCGTTCTGGCGATTCTTCCGCGCTTCCGGAACTGATCGGCATGTTGAGCATGCCCTCGAACGAGGTTCAGCGGCTGGCGGCCTCGGCCATTGGAAAATTGGCCGACTTCGGGGCCGATGCCGAAACGGCCGTGGCTGCTTTGGCGCCGCTGGCCTTGAAAGGCCGCCATCCGCAAACCCAGCAATATGCCATCCGGGCATTGAAGAAATACGGCGCCGCAGCGCGCCCGTATCTGGCTGACCTGCGCGATCTGGCGCGCAATCCGGCCCAGCGCGATTATGTTCGCGCGGCCGCAGCCACAGTTGCCGACGCCATCGAACAAGCCGGCCAGGACGCAGCCGCCGGTCTGAAGCACCGTTGCCAGCGTTGCGGCAGTCCGGCACCGGCGGACGAGGTGGCGCGCTCCACACAAACCTTTCAGCGCACCTATTGCGATCGTTGTTTCGACGAGGTGTTTCTTGAGCGGCGCAACTTCGAAACGCAGGTGGAATTGAACAAGACCATTGAGGCGCGCGATGGCACGGTGGTGCAGTCCGAGGGCGAACGCCGCATTGCCGAATGGCTCACGGCGCATGGCATTGGCTATCGTTACGATGCCAAGTTCCGCATTATCGGCGAGTTCCAGATTCGCCCCGACTTCTATCTGCCAGAACTGGATGTGTACATCGAGTATTGGGGACTCGACACGCCACAGTACAAGATGAGCATGTTCAAGAAACAGACCTTGTATCAGCAGGAGGGCAAGCGGCTTATCTCCGTGTATCCGGCTGACCTGCGGCGGATGAGTACCATTCTTACCGAGAAGTTGGGTCTTTTCGGCTATGCGGTCTCCAGGAAGCAGGAGGTCAAAGCATGAGTGCCAGCCGAATCGAGTGGACCGAGTCCACGTGGAATCCGGTGACCGGGTGCACGAAGATCAGCGCGGGTTGTCTGAACTGCTATGCCGAGCGCATGGCGGCGAGACTGCACGCTCGTCCCTGGCGTGCCGAGCCGTAGCTCGTCCCGTCAGGGACGAGCGAAGGCTGGTCGGGGCGGTGAGATTTGAACTCACGACCACTTGAACCCCATTCAAGTGCGCTACCAGGCTGCGCTACGCCCCGTCATCTTTCCGAACTCCGTGCCCGGCAAAGTGGCGTGAGATTAGCAACGTTGCCCGGCGGGGTCAATAGGAATTGCAGAGGACCGAATCAGCCATTGACACCGGACCAGGAAGTATCGTATCGTTTGACCCTCCTTCATCAACCGCATCAGCAGTCTAGCTTCTGTCACTTCGTTTGAGCTCCGCTCGATCTTCCTGGCATTGCCCGACTTCTGGCAAATCACAAAGGGAAGACGTAACCATGAGTTTTGCGTGCTTCAATCTGGATGCCCGCCTGATGGCGGGCATCGCCCGCGCCGGCTATACGACGCCCACACCGGTGCAGGTCGAGGCCATGCCCGTGGCGCTGGCCGGTCATGACCTGATCGGCACCGCGCAGACCGGCACCGGCAAGACGGCCGCGTTCGTGCTGCCGCTGCTGCAGCGGTTGATCGACGGCCCGCGCGGCCGCACCCGCGCCCTCATCGTCACGCCGACCCGCGAGCTGGCCGAACAGATCTTCACCAACGTGCGCGAGCTGGGCGCGGCGACGGGGCTGCGCTGCGCGACGATCTACGGCGGAGTCGGCGCCGCACCCCAGATTCGCGCGCTGCGCGACGGAGTCGAGATCGTCGTGGCCTGCCCCGGGCGGCTGCTGGACCACATCGAGCACCGCCACGCGAAGCTGGGCGCCGTGGAAGTGCTCGTGCTGGACGAGGCCGACCGCATGTTCGACATGGGCTTTCTGCCCGCGGTGAAGAAGATCCTGCAGCACGTGCCGGCACAGCGGCAGACGATGCTCTTCTCCGCGACCTTCCCGAAGGAAATCGAGCAACTGGCGGCACAGACGCAACGGCATCCGAAGCGCGTCACGCTGGGCCTCGCGCGGCCGGCGCAGACGGTGCAGCACTCCCTGTATCCCGTGCCGCAGCACCTGAAGACCGCCCTGCTGCTGGAGTTCCTCAAGCAACCCCAGGCCGGGTCGGTGCTGGTGTTCGCGCGCACGCGGCGGCGCGCGCAGCGCATCACGCAGCAGATCGAGCGCACCTCCTGCACGGTGGCAAGCCTGCACAGCGATCGGTCGCAATCCCAGCGCCAGTCGGCCCTCAACGGCTTCAGACAGGGGCGTTACCGAGTTCTGGTCGCCACGGACATCGCCTCGCGCGGCCTGGACGTGGAGGGCATCTCGCATGTGGTCAACTACGATATGCCGGACACGGCCGACGCGTATATCCACCGCATCGGACGGACCGGGCGGGCGGAGCGCACCGGCGACGCCCTGACGTTCGTGACCCCCGAGGACCGCGACATGGTGCGGACGCTGGAACGGATCCTGGGGCAGCCGCTGCCGCGCGGCACGATGACGAATTTCGACTACAACGCGCCCGCGCCGCGGCTCGCGGACGGCGGCGATCGGCCCGCGCGGACCGCTCATCCTGGCGGCAGGGCTTCGGGCGGGCGGGCTTCGGGCGCTTCGCCGCGGGCGTCGTCGTCGTCGCGGACCGCTTCGCCCCGGACGGCTTCGTCCGCCCCGGCGGCATCGAGGCCCAGGGCCGGGCTTCCGCCGGCGCGCAGACGCTTCGGGAAGATGAATCGAAAACCGGCACGGTAAGCAGGGTGTGCATGGCATGAACGAGAGGCATATCGCTCGGATCTCGGGGGAACTCAACATCGCACCGCGGCAGACCGCCGCAACGGTCGTTCTACTGGAGGAGGGCGCCACGGTGCCCTTCATCGCACGGTACCGTAAGGAACGCACCGGGCAGCTCGACGAAGTGGCCATCGCGCGGATTCGCGACCGGCTGGCGCAGTTGGGCGAGATGGACGACCGGCGCGAGGCCATCATGAACTCGCTCAAGGAGCGCGATCTGCTCACGGCGGACCTGCTGGGGGCGATCGACAAGGCCGAAACGCTGACGGAGTTGGAAGATATCTACCTGCCGTATCGCCCCAAGCGGCGGACGCGGGCCACGATCGCGAGAGAGAAGGGCCTGGAGCCTCTGGCCAAGGCGCTGTTCGAGCAGACCGCGGCATTCGATCCCGCGGCCGCGGCCGCCGACCATGTCAGCGCCGAGAAGGACGTTCCCGACGCCGCGGCGGCCTTGGCGGGCGCCCGCGACATCGTCGCGGAGTGGATCAGTGAAGATGCGACCGTGCGGCGCGCCCTGCGCGATCTGTTCGAGACGCGCGGCGCGGTGCGGTCGAAGGTCGCGCGCGGGCAGGAGGAGAAGGGCGCCAAGTATCGCGATTATTTCGAATGGAGCGAGCCCGTGGCGGCCGTGCCGAGCCACCGCATGCTGGCCATGTTCCGGGGCGAGAAAGAGGGCTTCCTGACGCTCCACGTCACGCCGCCCGAGGAGGATGCCCTGGCGCTGCTCAAGGCCAGGGTCGTGCGCGGGGACGGTCCCGCGGCCCGCGAGATCGCCCTGGCCGTCGAGGATTGCTACCGTCGGCTCCTGTCCCCCTCGATGGAGGTCGAGACGCGCCTGGCTCTCCGCGAGCGGGCCGGCGAAGAAGCCATCCGGGTGTTTGTCGAGAACATCCGGGAATTACTCATGGCTCCGCCCCTGGGCCGCAAGGCTGTGCTGGCCATGGATCCCGGTTTTCGGACGGGGTGCAAGGTCGTCTGCCTGGACCCGCAGGGCAAATTGCTTTTCGATGCCGTGCTTCATGTCACGTCCTCCGACCGCCAGCGCGCCGAAGCCGCAACGGTTCTGCCGAAGGTCTGCGAACACTTCCACGTCGAGGCCATTGCCATCGGCAACGGGACGGCCGGGCGCGAGACCGAGGAGTTCGTGCGCTCGTTGAAGCTGCCGTCCTCTATCGCGATCATGCTCGTGAACGAGAGCGGAGCGTCGATCTACTCGGCTTCGGACGCGGCGCGCGAGGAGTTCCCCGACAAGGATTTGACCGTGCGGGGCGCCGTCTCCATCGGCCGCCGCCTTATGGACCCGCTGGCGGAACTGGTGAAGATCGATCCCAAGTCCATCGGGGTCGGGCAGTACCAGCACGACGTCGACCAGGCGCGCCTGAAGCAGGCGCTGGACGATGTGGTCATGGCCTGCGTGAACAGCGTGGGCGTGGAGGTCAACACAGCCAGCGCCCAGTTGCTCGCCTACGTCTCGGGCGTGGGTCCCGCGCTGGCGCGCAAGATCGTCGAACATCGCGATCGGCACGGCCCCTTCGCGAGCCGCCGCGCGCTCAAGGAGGTGCCGCGCCTGGGCGACAAGGCCTTCGAACAGGCCGCGGGCTTTCTGCGCATACGGGACGGCGAGAACCCGCTCGACGCCAGCGCCGTGCACCCCGAAAGCTACGCGATCGTCGATGCCATGGCGCGCGACCTCCAGACGACGGTCCCGGACCTCGTGCGGCAGCCGGACCTGCGCAGCGCCATTCGGCCCGAGCGCTATGTGACGGCGGCCGTCGGTCTGCCGACACTCACCGACATTCTCGCGGAGCTGGCCAAGCCCGGACGCGATCCGCGTCAGCAGTTCGAGGCGTTCGCGTTCGCCCAGGGGATTACGCGGCTCTCGGACCTGAAGCCGGGCATGAAGCTGCCTGGCATCGTGACGAACGTGACCCGTTTCGGCGCCTTTGTCGACATCGGCGTACACCAGGACGGCCTCGTGCATATCAGCGAGTTGTCGGACCGGTTCGTGGCCGACCCGTCCCAGGTTGTGAAGGTCCAGCAGAAAGTCATGGTGACCGTGATGGAGGTGGACCTCGAACGCGGACGGATCGGGCTGTCCATGAAGTCGGCGCCGACGCCGGGCGGGGAACGGGGAGCGGCGCGCACGAGCCGCCAGGAAGGCCGCACGCCGCCGGGTGGGCCGCGCCCACCGGGCCGCCCTGCGCCGGGCGGCCCGCGCGGCGGGTTCAACAACCCGTTCGCGGATGCGCTGTCCTGAGCTAGACCAGCGCACGGATCTGGCCCGACGGGTCGCCGAACAGGAAGCCATCCACGACCTCTTCGCGCGGGACCCGGCACCGCCCATGGCGGATTGGAGCATGCCGCAGCCGGGTCACGATGAGCGCTTCGTCCAGTTGGCGGGAGGGGATTCCCGACTCGGTTTCGACGCTGAACTCGACCACGTCACCCTCGCGGGATGCCACGAGGTGGAGTGTCGTGTCGCCGATGGCCCATCGTCGCGCATGGCCATAGCCCGCGTCTCGTTCGGCGGCCGCGCGCAGGGGCGCCCCCGCATCGGAGGCGTCTTCCCCGGCGGGCGGGAACGCGAGCGCGTCTTCCCGCCTCAGAAACCAACGGCAGGCCTTCGCGCGCACGCCGTCGAGGAGCACCTTTTCGCGCTGAAGGTACAGGTGACGCGGGTCGGCAGGGTGACGGAGCGGCGGTCCCAGCCTGGGCCGCAGGCGGTCCGGCGGCTCGCGACCGAGATCGGCGGCGCGGAGCAAGGCTCGAAGGTCGGCTTGCACGGCCCGCGGCAACGCTGCGACCCGCCAGCTCGCGCCGAGCGCGTCGAGCGGCAACAGCATGCGGTTCCAGACGCACAGCACGCGCACGGGCGGGGGACGCCGGGAAGACACCAGCAGTTCGCCCGGGGTGGCGGGGGACGAGAGCGGGCCGAACGGGATCGCAAGCGCCAGCAGGGGCGTCGGCCCCTCCAGGAGCGCCACGTAGAGCGGCCGTCGATCGAGGAGCGAAGGGGAGGGATGAAGCAGGCGGATGTCTCCCGCCGCGGGCGGCGGATCGCCCTCGGTATCTCGCGCGGTCGCATCTTCGGCATCTTCGTCTTCGGCTTCATCGACGTCGTCATCCTGCGCCAGCGCCTCGTGGATGTTCCACTCGGACAGCCATGCCGACAGCCTGGCTCGATCTTCTCCGAGTCGATCCGCATCCGTCATGTACTCGCTCCCTGTCTCAACGTTCCGCCTCCTCATCTATATAAAGAGACCTGAGCAGGATTTTTCCGCCCGGGCCCACTCGACGGCCCTGTCGAACGTGCTCCGCAGGGTCATGAGGGCAATGGTCCGAAGGTCCTCGCGCTGCGTTCCGTAGGCTGTGCCCATGTCCTCGGCGAGAGCATGCTCGAAGCGTTGGTATGCCTCGTACAGCGCCGTCTTGCGGCAGCGGGCCGCCTTCACCACGCGGCGATGGGCCATGGAAATGCCCAGGGCCTTCGAGACCAGCGCCACGCGCGTCTGATCGGTCATCGCGCGGAACAGCGTGTCGGCGTGACGCGCGGCCAGGCGCGCGCATTCGCGCAGGTGGGTTTCCTCGGCCGGGTCATCGCCGGCCGGAAGCAGCTCGGCGACCGTCAACGACCCGTCCTCGAAGCCGGGGAGGGGTGCGTCGATCGACTGCGTCATGCGCGGCGACACTTCGCCATGGAGGAACTCCCGTACCACGGTCCGGATCAGCAGCGTGGCGCCGGACTCGGCCGTGGCGCGGCGGCTCTCGTCGCTGCCTTTGCAGCGCGCCAGGAGCCAGTGCTTGTAGCGCTTGCCGCCGCGGGTGGAGGCCGCCGCGGAGTGGGACTCGAACAGGTGCCAAGCGTCGGAATCCGACAGTGTGAGGTCGGAGGCATGCCGGAGGTTCGTACGGGTCAGGTAGCGTTCGACGAACCCGCGGAAGCGACGGGCGGCGAAGCGGCGAAGGTGCCGACCCGTTTCCTGCCCGCAGCGCGTCAGCGCGCAACGTTGCTTCCACTCGTCCCACTGCTCCCACCGGGTGTCGGCCATAGCGTTGCTTGGGTGACGGTCAGGGGCTGGTTGGCGGTTCCTCCGCGGCATCCGCCGCGCCGTACTCCGGCGCCGGATGGATACGCGACACGGTCCACGTGCGCGCCACGCGCCGGAACCACACGGTCATCCAAGCCTTCTTCTCCGCGCCGGTCGCCGGATCGCGGTAGACATAGGGAACATCCACGGAGGCCGCGTTCTTGCCAAGGCCGATTCGCGCCTCGTCGATCGGCAACGTCTGGGCGCCGGCGGGCCAGTCCTCGGAGGCCTCGACCGCCATCGTGGCGAGTTTGTAGATGAACGAGCGCGTCGGCCGCTGGCAACCGCTGCCGTCACAACCGCAGAACAACGCCAGGGCCAGCATCAGAACCGGCAGGATAAACCGCATGCGAGACCTCCCTTCATGGCGGCGAATCGTACACGATGCCTTCCGGCGAGTCCAACCCAAATGCGCAACCCGCTTATACGCCAGGAACCGCTTTACCAACGGGAACCACTTTACGCATTGACAGGGTTCGATTGGGAGGTGAGAATAAAAAACTTAAGCGGTGAGGTGTTGGCCGCGAAGGCAGTGTCCGGCATCGAAACGAAATGGCAGGGCGCGTTCGAGAGTCGGCGGCAGAAAGGGGCTCGGGTTCCGTGTCCGATCCAACGAACGAGACCGATAGCCCGGAGACGAGCGACGCTGCCGACGCGCAGCGTCGGCTCCGGGAGTTGGAAGAACTCCTCAGGCAGCAGTGCCTCCTGCAGGCCCTGGCCAGCGCCTCCGAACGCAAATACCGCGACCTGGTCGAGGCGACCAGCGACTGGGTCTGGGAAACCGACGCCACGGGCCGCTACACCTACAGCAACCCCAAGGTTCTGGATATCCTGGGGTACGAGCCTTCCGAGGTTGTCGGCAAGCAGGCGTTCGACTTCATGCCGACCGAGGAGGCCGTGCGCGTTCGCGCGATCTTCAACGAAGCGGTCGCCGCGCGCCGCCCGATCCGCCGTGTCCACAACACCAACCTCGCCAAGAACGGGCGCTTGGTGATTCTCGAAACGAGCGCGGATGCGGTCGTCGCGCCGGACGGCACGCTGACCGGATTCCGCGGCATCGACCGCGACGTGACGGAGTTCATGTCGGCCCTGCAGAAGCGTGAGCGCGCCGAGGCTGAACTGCGCCACGCATCCAAACTGCTCGAAACCGTCCTGAACGCCATTCCTGACATCATCGGCTTGCAGGATCTCAACCACGGGGTCATACGCTATAACGAAACGGGGCTCAAATTGCTGGGCCTCCGGCCGGACCAGGTCGACGGACGGCACCATTGTTACGAGATGCTCGGCAACGACAAGCCCTGCGAGGAATGCGCCACCGCGGAAGTCTACCGGACGCGCAAGCCGGGGCGCGTCCGGAAGTACGTCGCACAACTCGATGCCTGGTACGACGCCAGGGCGTACCCCGTGCTGGACGAGAACGGCGAGCTCCGGCACGTTGTGGAGCATCTGCGGGACATCACGCGCGAGAAACAGGCCGAGGAGGAAATCCTCAAGTACCGCGACCGGCTGAACACGCTGATGCAGGCGACGCCCATCCCGATCTTCGCCAAGAACCGGGAAGGCCGTTACCTGTTCTTCAACGAGGCCTACGAACGCTTCTTCGGAGTCCGCTCCTCGGAGCAGATCGGCAAGACCGTCGAGGAATGCTGGAGCGGCGAAGATGCGGCGGTCTTCCACCGCAAGGACCTGGAGTTGATGGCTTCCGACCACAGCCAGGTGCACGAACACCGGTTGAAGGTGCTCGGCGAGGAACGGGAGCTCATGTTCCACAAGGCCTGTTTCCATGACGCTTCCGGCGCGGCGGCCGGGATCGTCGGCGTCATCATCGACCTGACCGAACAGCGGCGCGTCGAACGTGCGCGGCGTCAACTCGACGTCCAGATTCAGCAGACGCAACGCAACGACGGGCTGGGTACGCTGGCCGGAGGCGTGGCGCACGATTTCAACAACCTGCTCATGACGATCCTCGGCAACGCCGATCTGGCGGCCGGGGACATAGACGATCAGTCGCCCGCCAGAGCGTGTCTCGACGAGATCATGCGGGCCGGACGGCGCGCCGCGGACCTCTGCAACCAGATGCTGGCCTACGCGGGCGAAGGGCGCAGCGCAATCCGTTGGCTGGACCTCAATGCCGTCGCCGTGGACATGAGCGAGGCGCTGCGGTCTTCCGTGGCCAAGGGCGTCGAGATACGCTTCGACATCGCGACCGCGCCGCTGGGCACTCGGGGCGACGTGATGCAACTCCGCCAGGCGCTGCTCAACCTGATGCTGAATGCATCCGAGGCGATCGGTCCGGGCGGTGGAATCGTGGAGGTTCGCACGGGGATCGAGCTGCGCGACGCGGCAACGCTGCTGGTCGCCGTCCTGGGCAAGGACACGGCGGCGGGAGAGTACGTCTTCATCGAAGTGACCGATAGCGGATGCGGCATGGACGCCGACACGCGCGCACGGATGTTCGACCCCTTCTTCTCGACCAAGTTCATGGGAAGGGGGCTCGGACTGGCCGCCGTGCTCGGCATCGTCAAGGCCCACCGCGGAGTCATCGAAGTGCGGAGCGAACCGGGGCAGGGCACGAGTGTGCGCATCCTGCTTCCCTCCAGCCCCAAGCCCGCCTCAGGACAGACTCAGCGCATGAAGAAGGTCGGCGGCGCGACCAAGGGCAGAATCCTGTTCGCTGACGACGAACCCTCCATTCGCGACCTGCTTTCGAACATGCTCACGCGCAGTGGCTACGAGACGCTCGTCGCCTCCAACGGCAAAGAAGCGCTGGCGCTCTTCGATCGGTACGCGAACGATGTGGTGTGCGCGATCCTGGATGTTTCCATGCCCCTGATGGACGGCTTCGAAACGTTGCGCCATCTCAAGCAACGCGCCCCGAGCCTGCCGGTCATCCTGTCAAGCGGCTATGCTCGGGACCAGCTTGATCATCGCATGGGAGATCAGACGGCCGACGGGTTCATCCAGAAGCCATACCAGTGGAAAGTTCTCTCGTCCGAGATCGACCGGCTTCTCAAGCCCGGTTGACGGTCGTGGGGCATACGGGCATGAACGAATCGTCCGAGGATGAGGATCGCCGGCCGGGCCGAATCGAGGCCTTCGAAACGGTGGTGAGCGCCTTCGAGGCGCCCCTGCTGCGCTATGCCTCGCGCATTCTCAACGACCGCAACGCCGCGCAGGATGCGGTGCAGGAGGCGTTCCTGCGCTTCTTCCGCTACTGGCGGGAGGAAATCGACCAGTCGCCCCGCGTCTCAGCCTGGCTGTACCGCGTGGCGCACAATTGCGCAGTGGACCACCTGCGCGGCGAGTCGCGCCGCCATCTGCTGCACCGTCGCCACGCCGAGGAAATCGAGCCCGATCTGCCGCCGGACCGGGGCAGCGAATTCCGGATCAGCGACGCCGCGGCCCGTGCCGCCGCGGCCCTGCAGTCTTTGCCCTTGCGCGAGCGGCAGTTGGTGGTTCTGAAGGTGTATGAAGAGAAGTCCTACAAGGAAATTGCCGATATCACGGGTTTGTCAACGGGGAACGTGGGGTATATTCTTCACCATGCCATGAAGAAGCTGGCAGCCGAGTTGAAAAAGGCGGACGCCGGATGAACGACCGAACCATCACGAACAGGGCGGACGGAAACGGTAACGCAAGCAGCGGGCCGGGAGGCGCGGAGAAGCTCGCGGTGTGCGAATCGATCCAGGGCGTGCTCTTCGACTACCTGTCGCGCGAGCTGGGCTCCGCGCGCTCCGAATGGGTCCGCGAGCACTTGCGGAAGTGCCCGGATTGCAAGAAGGCCGCCGCGGACATGCAGTCCGCGGTGGACCTGCTCAGAAAGGCATCGCGCGAGGAACGCGGCATGGCGACCGCGCTTTCCGACGACCGACGCAAGCGTCTGCGGCGGGCCTTGCTCCACCCCGTGCTGGATTGGATGGACCGGCATCACATCCTGGCGTCGGTGTGCGCGGCGCTCGCGGCGCTCGCCGTCCTACTCCTGTTGCTGCGGTATGTCAGAGACGCAGGGGATCGCCCCCCCGAGGCCGGCCCGACGATCTTCTATGGAGGAACCCTGGCGCCCGGCGAGGAGCCCGTCACCAACCGCCTGCGCCCGCCCGCCAAGGAGGCCGCGACGCCATGAGCACGAGCGCCGCCATTGCACCGCCGGCCCTTCCCGCCATCGCCATCAGCATGGGCGACCCCGCCGGAATCGGCCCGGAGCTGTGCCTGCGGGTTCTGGCCGACCCATCCGTGCGGAAAGTCTGCGTGCCGTGGGTCTTCGGCGATGCGTCGCTGCTCTTTCGCGTCGCCGACGTGTGCGGACTGGAGCTGCCCGACGAAGTCCTGCGGCCGGAAGACCTGCCGCCCGCGGAGTTTCCCCTGGGACCGGCCATCGTCGATTGCGGCAAGATCGATTCCTCCGCCGTGCATCCGGGGCACGTTCAAGCCGCCTGCGGTCACGCCGCCTTCGGCTATGTGACCCTGGCCGCGGAGGCGGTGCTCGCCGGACGCGCGCGCGCCCTCGTCACGGCCCCGATCTGCAAGGAAGCCCTGCACGCGGCGGGTATCGAGTTTCCCGGACACACCGAACTGCTCGCCGAGCTGACCGGCGCCTCCGATGTGCGCATGGCGTTCGCCTCGGAGGAACTCATCGTGTCTCTAGTCACAATCCACGAACCGCTGCACCGGGTCTCCTCGCTGCTGACCGCGGAGAAGGTCCGGCAGACAATCGTCATGACGGTGTCCATGCTCGAAAAGTTGGGCATTCCCCGCCCGCGCATCACGGTGTGCGGCCTCAATCCGCACGCGGGCGAGCATGGCCTTTTCGGCAACGAGGAGCAGAGCGCGATCGCGCCGGCCATCGCGGCGCTGGCCGACCGGGGACTCGATATCGCCGGTCCGCTGCCGCCCGACACCGCGTTCCTGCCGGCCGTGCGGGCGCGGACCGATGCCTACGTGGCCATGTATCATGACCAGGCGCTGATCCCGTTCAAGATGCTGGCGTTCGACTCCGGGGTCAACATCACGCTGGGGCTGCCCATCGTGCGCACGTCGCCGGACCATGGGACGGCCTTCGACATTGCGTGGAAGGGCATGGCCTCCCCCGCGAGTATGCTCAAGAGCGTGGAATGGGCGCTGCGGCTGGCGGGAGCCTGAACGGCTTACGCTGAATTCGGTACCGGTTACCGATCACCGGTTACTGATCACTGTTAACTGCTTACGCACCGGCAACTCCGGACGCCATCCGGTCGTCTCGGTGAACTCGCGCGTGGCGGTCGATCCCGCCATTTCCGGTCAGACGCCCGTGAGCGTTCTGCCCAGTTTGCGCGAGATGGCCACAACATTCTGGCGCAAGTCGCTGTCGACGTCCATGCGATTTCCGACCGCGCGGAACGCATGTAGCACCGTGGCGTGCGTCTTGCCGAACGAGTTGGCGATGTCGGGAAGCGAAGCCGAGGTCATGCGTCGGCACAGGTACATTGCCACCTGCCGCGGCACCGAGACCGAGCGATGCCTGTGCTTGCTTGACATGTCCGCCATGCGGATGTCGTAATGCTCGGCGACGGTGCGCTGAATCGCGTCGAACCCGATCTCCTGCATCTTCTCCTGGTCCAGCGTGTCGCGCAGGAGGTACTGGAGCGCCTCAAGCGAAAGCTCGCGGCCGGTGAGCGACTTGTAGGAGATGGCACGCACCAGCGCGCCCTCCAGGCGCCTGACGTTGGCGCGGATGTTCTCGGCGATGAACAGCACGATCTCGTCGGGCAGGACGGTGTTGGCCTGCTCCATCTTGTTGCGCAGGATCGCGATCCTGGTCTCCAGGTCCGGCGTTTCCAGCTCCGCGACCAGTCCCCACTCGAAACGCGAAACGAGCCGCTGCTCGAGGCTGGCGATCTCGCCCGCCGGGCGGTCGCTGGTCATGACGATCTGCTTGTGCGCGTCGAAGAGCGAGTTGAACGTGTGGAAGAACTCCTCCTGCATCCGCTCCTTGTTGCTGAGAAAGTGGATATCGTCGATCAACAGCACATCGGCGTTGCGGTACTTCTTCCGGAAATCGTTGAGGCTGCGGTTCTGCAGCGCGGTGATGTAATCGTTGACGAACACCTCGCACGTCACGTAGCAGACGTTCGCCTGCGCCTGGTGGAGCACGAAGTGACCGATGCCCTGCATGAGATGCGTCTTGCCCAACCCCACG
>JAQBFL010000233.1:0-5909 GCA_032123415.1 bacterium
TCGGCGATGCCCGCCTCCGATGCCAGCCGCACCAGCAACATGACCGTCGATTGCTTGACGTCCCCATCCGCCTGGATGACCAGCGGCGCCCAAGGCTGCCGCCGCGCCTCCGCGGCCAGCGCGTGCCGAAGTCGGTCGACGTCGTCGTCCCCACCCACCCTGAAACGCTCGTCATCGAAGAAGACCAGTTCGCCGCCCCCCTGGCCCGGCGTGGGATCGATCGCCAACACCACGGCGACCATCCCGCCCTGAACGCCGTCGCGGAACGGGGCGACCGGCAGCCGGACCACCGCGCCGGGCTGAACGACCATCGTGCCGTTGAACAGCACGAACATCCCCAGAATGAGCAGCAGGTCAATCCAGGGTGCGACAAAAATCAACGCCCCGTGGATGCGCGCCGCGGGCCTGTACCGCATCCGCAGACCGGTGGTCAGGGCGTCCTGCGCATCGACCCCTCTGGCCGTGCCTCTATCGAACGGGCTTGTCATGGTTCAGAAAACTCGCAATCCCGGCGCCCGCGCGCTGCATGTCCAGCACGAGGCGGTCGATTTTCAGCACCAGTATGTTGAACCCCGCGAACGCCGGAATCGCCACGCACAGTCCCGCGCCGGTGGTGATCAGCGCGCGCATCATCGCATCCATGACGTGGGCGGATTCAACCAACGGCAGCTCGTTTCTCATCGTCAGCAGGAACTCGATCAAGCTCAGGATGGTTCCCAGCAGTCCCAACAACGGGGCGAGCTGCGCCACCGTCGCGATGGCGACCAGCCTGCGCTCCATGCGCGAAATCTCCGAACGGGACGCCTCCTCGATCGCTTCGCGCAGGGCGCCCGCATCGTCCGCCCGGCGCTGAATGGCCGTATGGACGATATGCGCCACCGGCCCGGCCGTCTCCTTGCACAGCGTCATGGCCTCGTCGACGTTGCCGCGCTTCATGTTGTTGACGATGCCGCTCAAGAAGTCATCCCCCTTGATGCGCGCCCGGTGCAGGTGCAGGGCCCGCTCCAGGAAGACACCCAGAGCGAGCACCCCGCAACCCAGGATCACCCAAAGGACCGGCCCGCCCGCCTCGACTATTTCCGTGATCGTCATAAGCCCGTCTCCATGGCTCCCGCGCCGCTAACGCAGGAGACTCCATCGCTCCGTCTTGATCCGTTCGATCCGCGCGCGCGCCTCGTCCGCCGCGGCGCCGCCGCCCGCGACCACGCGCTCCAGCACGCCGACCATCCCGCGCCAGTCCTTCCGCGCTTCGAGCAGGTCGGCGGCGTTGAAGGCAGCCCGCGTGAACCATACCGTGGAGAGCTGATCGTGCCAGACGCCCTTGTCGCGGTCTTCAACAACCTTGAGCATCACCTTCACATAGTACTGGTCGAGGGCTTCGTTGACACGCCCCGTCTTCTCCAGACACCGTCCGATCTTGTAGTTGGCCTGCAACACGAGGTCCGGACGGGCCGACGGATCGTCGGCCACCATGCGGTACGACGCCATGCTCTCTTCGTAGCGCTTCGGGTCTTCGGCGCCCAACGTGAACTGACAGTCCCCCTTGCGGCCCAGGGCGGCCGCCACCAGCGGACTCTCGGGGAACCGCGCGACGATCTCGTCGAAGACGAGGATGGCCTCCGAGAAGAGCCCGAGCTCGCTCATCGCGTCCCCCTGGTGAAAACGGGCCTCCGCCAGCCGCGGGCAGCCCGGGTGCTCCTTGATCATCCGCGTCAGGTACTCGATGGCCCGCACGTACTCCTTGCGGCGCGACGCGGACACGCCGGCCCACAGCAAGGCGTCCGCGGCCAGCGGGCTGCCGGTCCGGCGGGAGGCCAGTTCCGAGAACAGGCGCTCCGCTTCGTCGAAGCGTCCCCGGTTGTGCTCGTACTTCCCCAGCCAGAACAGCACATCGGCGAGCCACCGCGAGTCGGGATGCATCTGGACAAACTTTCCGCAGGTCTCGACGGCCTCGCGATCCTGCATGAGACCATACTGGCACATGCCCTTCATGTAAAGCGCCCTCTCGGCCGGTTCGCCGCTCGGAAACTCCGCCAGCACAAGGTCGAACTCGGCGCCGGCCCTCCCGAACTCGAACATGCGGTAGAGCGCCAACCCCCGTCCCATCAAGGCGCGCACCCACAAGTCTCCCGCATCCTTCCCGGCGGCCTCGATCGCGCGCCCATAGGCCTCCACGGCGCCCGCCATGTTCCCCTGCGCTTCGAGCGCTCCCGCCCCCCGCCACTGCGCCTCCGCGCCGACGGCCGTTCCCGCGGCCCGCGCCGCCACCACCGCGAAGGTCTCGGCGGCAAGCCGGTGCTCGCCCAGCCGCATGAGGCACACCCCCTGCTGCAGCAGCGCGTCGACCGCCCGACGCCCCGCGGGAAAACGCTCCTGCACGCGCCCGTACGCCTCGTGGGCCATGCGAAACTGCCCGTTCTCGAAGTAGGCGTCCCCCACCTTGAACAGGCAATCTTCGATCGCGGCCTCGTCATCGTGCAAAGTCGCCGCCTGGCCGAACGCCAGCACCGCCTCGGCCGGCCGCAAGAGCTTCAACAGCCCCCACCCCTTGCCTTCGTAGGCCCGCGCCTGACCGCTCCGATCGTCGAACGTCTCGAGGTAGTGCTGGTACTCGGCGACGGCCTCGTCCGCGCGCCCGGCGTCCAACATCGATCCGGCGATCGCCAACTGCGCCGCCACCGCCCGGGCGCTCCCGTGCCGCGCCGCAATCAACGGCCGCAGCAGCGCCGCCCCCTCGTCCGTCTGCCCAAGACGCAGCCGGAGTTCCCCCACTCTCCATGTGCCTTCCTCACGCAACCCGGCATCCGCCGCCAGCGTCACGCCATTGGTCATCGCTTCGAGCGCCGCCGCCAGATCGCCCTCGTCCGCGCGGATCGCCGCCAGCGCATAGGCCGCCCGCGCCCTCACATCCGGGGCCGCGTCCGCCGCCGCGTACACGGACGCGAACGCCCCGCGCGCCGCAGCCGCATCGCCGGAATCGGCCAGCGCCCTGCCCAGCCAGTACGTTCCTTCCGTCCGCACGCCGTCCGGCGCGTCGATCTCGCCCAGACGCCTGAAGACGCCCGCCGCCTCGGACGGGCGCCCCGCCCGCACGAGCGACCGCCCCCACTCCAGCGCGTGCGCCGCGCGGTCCGGCGAGTCGGGGCACTCCCTGTCGAAACGCTCGTGGAAACCCACCGCATCCGACACGCGGCCCAGCGCCAGGCATGCCGACGCCCTGAGCAGCAACACCCGGCACCTCGCGGCATCGCCCGGAAACCGCTCCTCGAAACGCTCCACCTCGACGAGCGCCTGCCCGGGGTCTCCGGTGCGCAGGCTAGCCAGACCGCGCCAGAAGGCAAAGGAGCCCGAGTCTTCGCTCAGCAGCAACCAGCGGCGGCGAACCTTCATGAGTTCGAGAATCTCGGCGTACTTGTTCTGCAGCTCCAGCGCCTGCGCCAGCAGCGACAGAGCCTCCTCGTTCTGAACCGCGGATGGACCTTCACGCTTCAGGAAGGCCCGCAACCGGTCTTCAGCCACCTGGAACAGGCCGTCGTCCAGCGCCGCCTTCCCGCGCGACAGCTCGACCGTCGCCTCGTCCACGGTCCCGGTCCCGGCCGCGTACGCCGCGCCCCACCCACCACACGCCAGCGCGGCGGCCAGAAGAACAGCCGGCAGCTTCGTCATGACATCGCCTCCCTGAGATAACGCCCCGTGTGGGACCCGCGGCACGCCGCCACCACCTCCGGTGGCCCGGCCACCACCACGCGTCCGCCTCCGTCTCCACCCTCCGGGCCCAAGTCGATAATGTGATCGCTGCACATCACAACGTCAAGCTGATGCTCGATGACCACGACGGTATTCCCCGCGTCGCGCAGCCGGTGCAGCACGTCCAGCAACTTCTGGATGTCCGCGAAATGCAGCCCGGTCGTGGGCTCGTCCAGCAGGTACAGCGTGCGACCGGTCGCGCGCCGGCTGAGTTCCGCGGAGAGCTTGACGCGCTGCGCCTCGCCGCCGGAAAGCGTGGTGGCGGATTGTCCGAGCTGCAGATACCCCAGCCCCACTTCCGAAAGCGTGCGCAGCCGGTCCGCGATCGGCCCCACGTCCGCGAAAGCTTCGAGCGCCTCGTCCACCGTCATGGCCAGCACATCGGCGATGTGCCGCCCCGCGTAGCGCACTTCGAGGGTCTCGGCGTTGTAGCGCAAGCCGCCGCACCGCTCGCAGGTCACGTAGACATCCGGCAGGAAGTGCATCTCCAGCCGCAGCACACCGTCCCCCTTGCAGGCCTCGCAACGGCCGCCCTTGACGTTGAAGCTGTACCGCCCCGCCCCGTATCCGCGCACCTTCGAGGCCGCCGTGGCCGCGAACAGGTTGCGGATGTGCGTGAACGCGCCCGTGTACGTCGCGGGATTGCTGCGCGGGGTGCGCCCGATCGGGGACTGGTCGATCACAACCACCTTGTCGATCTTCTCCGCGCCCTCAATGCGCTCGTGCGCTCCCGGCCGCTCCCGGCCGCCATACAACCGCCGCACCAGCACGCGCCGCAGGATGTCGCTGACCAGCGTGCTCTTCCCGCTGCCGGAGACGCCCGTCACACAGACGAACAACCCCAGCGGAATGGTCACGTCGATTCCCTTGAGGTTGTTCTCACGGGCGCCGACGATGCGCAGCGCATCCTCGCCGGCCGCCCGCCGCCCGCTCGGCATGCGAATACGGTGGTGCTTGGTGAGATATCGCGCCGTGAGAGACGTCCCGCTCTTCAGCAGCTCGGGCACCGTCCCGGCGAATACGACCTCGCCGCCCCAGCGGCCCGCCCCCGGCCCCAGGTCCACCACGTAATCCGCCGCACGGATGATCTGTTCGTCGTGCTCGACCACCACCACGGTATTGCCGCGATCCCGCAGGCTCTTGAGCATCCGGATCAGTCGCTCGTTGTCCCTCTGGTGCAGACCGATCGAGGGCTCGTCCAGCACGTAGAGCACGCCTTCGAGACCCGAGCCGATTTGCGTGGCCAGCCGGATGCGCTGCGCTTCGCCGCCCGAAAGGGTGCCGCTCTCGCGGTCCAGCGTCAGATACCCCAGCCCCACGTCGTCCAGGAACCGCAACCGGCGGCCCACTTCGGCCAGCACGTCCCCGCCGATGCGCGCCCTCTGACCGTCGAGCGCCAGCCCGCCGCAGAAACGGACCGCATCGGCCACGGACAGCCTGGTCACATCCGCGATCGAAAGTCCGCCCACCGTGCAGGCCAGAACTTCCTTCTTGAGCCGCGCGCCACCGCAGTCCAGACACACCTCGCGGCTCATGTACCGCCGCAAGGTCTGGCGCACGGACTCGCTGTCGGTCTCCGCGTAGCGGCGCACCAGGTTGGGAATGACGCCCTCGTAAGGCTTGCGGCTGCGCTTGAACACCCCGCCGCGCCAGGCGCCGCAATCGATCGGCTCCTTGCCGGTGCCGTGCAGGATCGTGCGCTTCGCCGGCTCGGGGAGGCTGGCGAAGGGCGCGTTGACGTCCACCGCCAGGTGCTTGGCCACCGCCCGGATCTGCTGCCTGTAGTAGAGGATCAGCCTCCGCCCGCCCTTGCGCCACGGCTGGATGGCGCCGTCCTCCAGCGACAGGTCGCGGTCGGGGATCACCAGCCCTTCGTCGAACACCAGCATCGATCCCAGGCCCGAACACCGCGCACAGGCGCCGTGATGGCTGTTGAAGGAGAAATGCCGCGCGCTGAGGCGGTCGAAGGCCAGACCGCAGTCCAGGCAGGCGTTGCGCTCGGAGAAGGACTCCTCCGCCCACCCCGGCGCACCCTCGCTGAGCCACAGCGCCGTCAGCACGCCGTTGCCGTGCTTCAGGGCCGTCTCCACGGAGTCCGTCAACCGCGCGCGGATCAGGTTGGTAACCAGGAGCCGGTCCACCACGGCGTCGATCGCGTGCGG
>JAQBFL010000234.1:0-3517 GCA_032123415.1 bacterium
CCCTCGAGGCGACGTACTCCGATGCGTAGTAAGTGACGGCGGCGAAGACGGCGAAGCCACCGTGTATATCGATGATCACGAGCTGTCTCTTCGTGAGTTTGGGCGGCTCTTGTGTACGCACGCCGGCTGGGGCATGCGCATCACGTTCGTTCCCGAAGATGAGTTGTGCGAGGAGCCGACCACTCACGTTCGGGATGTGCCCGACGAGGATTGATGCGGGCCCTGGAACGGAATGTTGACGGCGGTCAGGAACTAGGCTTCATACTGCACCTCCTCCACGCGATGGCGATCGTTGGGTGGGCACAGGCCTGGTTTGCCCATGTTTTCCTGTTTCAGCCGGCGGATCAGACCCTCGGCCGGGGGTTCGTAGAGATACTCCTTCTGATTGCAGCGAACCGCCCGCATGGTCCCGGTCTTTCTCTGCCTGGTCAAGACGGCTTGAGTGATGCCAAACCGCTCCATGATTTCTGCAGACGTTAGCATACCGGCCTCCTTGAGGTGGTTACGATAGCTCGGAATCTTCTTTGCTGCACGCGCGTTCGCGACGACTTGGCTGGTGAATGTCAGCCCGGTCCCCGATCTGAGCCCCTTTCGATTGAGCAGGTGAGCGATCTGCTGGTCGGTATGGTGCTGGGCCAGTTCTGTGATCGCGTCCAGGACGTTCTGCGGTGTACGCCTGGCGTCAGCGGCGTTCTTGGGCAGTGGTATGCGAAGTTCGGTGTGGGCGCCTCCCTTCCAGCGAATCTGGAGTCGTATGTCGTCGCCTCTGGTCAGGGTTACGTCCTCCATCAGTAGACGCAGCATCCTCTTGCGATCTCGCGGTGGCGTCTTGGGGTGGTTCCACACACCCGGAAAGTCACGTGCGAGATCGAGGACCCGATTGCGCATCTCGGGGTCCAGCGACGCCACCTTCTGTTCCTTCCACTCCGCGTAGCTATCCTTGGCGGCGGTCAGGTCGCCAAGCTTGTCGTTCCACCGTTGCTCCAAGGCATCTACCACCAATCGGTTCTCTGGATTGGCCAAGAGGAACTGACGTTGGGCCCACTCTGCTTCGTGTAGGGCCCGCTCCATCCGGGACTGATGAAGGGCGTCCATGTCGTCATGCCGTTGGCGGAGCTCATCGAATACCTCCAACGCCACTTGGATCGTGGCCGGGGTCATGGCCTCCACGACCAGTTGGCCGATGGCCGGGTCAATGGTGGTGCCTGGTATGATCTGGCACGCCCTGCCGCCACGCTCGTTCGAGGATTGCCGGCACACGTAGTAGGGAGTACGCCGGTGGTTGTATTGGATGGTCATGCGGTGTCCACACCGCCCGCAGACGACCAAACCCTGCAGAAGAGCCGATCCTTCCCGGGCTGGCGTTGGGTGGCCGTTCTTCCGCGCACGCAGACTGTTGGCTTCTAGAACGGCGAGATTCGCTTGGTAGCGTTCCCATGTGATGTACCCAGGATGGGCATCAGGAATCAGAACCTTCCATTCATCTTGAGGGACCTGCTTGACCGGTACGCCTTTCTTGTGGCGGGTACGACCATAGGTGTACGCACCGGCGTATCGGGGATTGCGCAAGACTCGCAATACGCGGTTCACCGTTGGATCCACCCAGGCCAACGTGCCCGCGGATGGACCGGTGTGGATGGTAAGCGGGAGCTTGGCTTGTTGTTGAGTCAGCGTCTGTACCACGCCCCAGGCACTTCCGACACGCCCAAACGTCTCGAAGATGAGGCGGGTCGCTTGCTGGACCTGCCGGTCGGGATCCAGGACTACGCGCCCGGCGGCGTCGTAAACCAGACCGGACGGTATCGTCATTCTCAGTTCCCCCCGCCGAGCTTTGTTCAGTTTGCCGCCTTCCATACGGGCCCTCAGGAAGTGGAGCTCTGCCTCACTCATGGTGCCTCGCAGCCCGAGGATCAGCCGGTCGTTGAAGTGATTGGGGTCGTAGAGACCGTCTTCGTCGGCGATCAGCGTATCGCTGAGGGCGCAAATCTCGAGCAAACGATGCCAATCCGCGCAGTTGCGCGCCAGACGGGAAACCTCCAAGCTCAGGACAATACCAACCTTGCCGAGGGTGACGTCGGCCACCAAGCGTTGGAAGCCGTTGCGATCAGCCGCGCTCCCTCCGGACTGCCCCAAGTCTTCGTCAATAACGACGATCTGGTCAGACTGCCACCCCAACACACCGGCGTAATCCCGGAATCGATACTGCCGGGCGGTGCTCTCGGTATTGTGCGTCACCTGCTGAAGCGACGACTGGCGGATGTAGAGGTAGGCATTCCGTTGAAGATGGCTCTTGACGATCTTGCCGTTCTCGTTCATCTGATACATCTCCTATGCAATTACAGACCATGGACGCAAACAAGACAATCATCTCCGCGTTTGCCGTTGGCGACTGCAGTGGCGGTCCATCAGCCGCCGCCGAGGCATGAGCAGCGTCATGGTGGGCTGGACGACTTGCACGCGCCCGACAAAAGGGACTGGCCAGGTCGATCCAACCGGGCATTCCGCGTCGCAGAAAGAGCGCCCGCTCATTCTGGTGCGTTTCCGGGAGACTGGCTGACGCCACCACAGAAGCGCGAAGTTCTTCGTACCGGCTCGCGAGTCCGAAACCGCCCGCCCGTTCATTCAAGGCTTCTTCGGTGTCGTCCGGGGGACGTTTTTTTTTCTTCGGACCAGCGCGCGCTGCAACGTACGAGGATGCACGTGGACTCCGAAGGTCGAGGCGACCTCCCTCGCCAAGTCGCCCCAGCCGGGGGTCGCCGATGCTTCTCGACGCGTCTGCACGAAGTCCAAGACCTCCGTCGAGCACTTGTGGGCGCGCTTGGGGCCTCGTTTGCGAGGTCCAAGTCCCAGCAGCCCCTCGGTATCGAAAGCCTCGGCCAGCAGATAGAAGAACTGCCGACTGACGCCAAAGGCCCGTGCGGTCTCGGCGACACTGCGGCCTTCGACCCGGTGACGCCGTAGCATCTCGTAACGCACCTGCATCACGTCGCGGGGATCGAAGAACGTGGATTGCTGGAAGTTCTCGTCTGCCACGTTCTCTGGATGGGTATGCAGGGCGCGGCGTGCCCTGAGAAACTCGACCTTCTCGTCCTCGGCTGGCTTCACGACTGTCCTCCATGACCAGGCCTTGGTGCGTCAAGTATATTATATACCATATATTGCGGCTGTCAAGCACAATCTGCTGCAAGTTCGCTTGTATTCTGGCTTTTCTATAGGATTCCATAGCGGGCCGCGCTGCTCCAGCAGGGCCAGCGATGGCGTAATCCACTTGACACTTGGACGAAATAGAGTTGACACAGCGAGGGGCGTTCATGCGGCCTCTTCCTCCTTCATCGAGGTCAGCATGTCAGCGAGCGCCGCCAGATCGGGCAGCCGAAACCGAGCCCGGTCTTCCGCCAGAGTCACGTGTGGATCAAGGGAAGCCAGGTCCGTCCACTTCGTCAAGACGCGGAAGGCCCTCCCGTCATGTTCTTGGAGAAACAGGTGGCCCCCAATAGTGTTCGGCACGTCGTTTGCT
>JAQBFL010000235.1:0-8217 GCA_032123415.1 bacterium
CCGCCGATGTAGCCCGAACTCCCGTTGATGAGGATCGACACGGTCGAAGCGATGTTGCAGTCGAGGTAGCCGCTGCCGCCCTGGGTAAACGCCTGGTTGCCATGCACAAGCCCGCCGTTAATGAACTGACTGGCGCCCTGCCATCTCACGGTACCGCCGGCCAGGATGACCAGACGGTAGGCGGGTTCGCTGCCCGGAGAGCCCGGCGTATCTTCGCCAAAGTCCTTGACGTCCAGAATGACGTGACTCTGGACGCCCTCGTACGTCCCTGTACTGTGGATCACCGCCATGTTGTCGCCGATGGGGAAGACTCCCACGCTGTAGGATCCGCCCGCGAACGATTGGGACGGAAAGTTCTCCGCGTTATGGCGCGCCGCGAAGTTCGTCACAAGCAACGAATAGGCCTGGTTGGCGCCGGATTCGGCGATCGTCGCCGCATGGATACGGTTGCTCAGTCTGCGGGCCATGAACGCCCGCTGCGCGCTGGCACTGACCGTCACGGCAAGAATCGCCGACGTCACGAATACAATCGCTATGACGCTGACCAGCGCCGCCCCTCGCCGTCTTTGATTGAGTTTCATACTTCTTGTTCCTCGCACCCACCAAATTACTTCATGTCTTATGTTATGTCATTAACAGCACTAATCGTGCCGTCATCCCGTATGGTTGTCCAGTTCCTCGATGACTGTCGATATGGCGGTCGCTGGTGGGCGTCCTCTTTCGCAAAGTCGCGTGACTGCGCGAATCAGAAATGCGAAATTCGATGGGTTGTGTGAATCGGACTGCATCGATTTCACCAGGTGTTCAATGGCTGGACTTCCGCGGTGAGTGCCGACGTGAGAGTCCGCACGCCTCCGAAGCCACGGGCGTCGCGGAATATTTCGAGTTCGACCTTGACACCGGCTTTGAGCGGACTGCCGTCAACGTAGACCTGAAAGACGCCGTAGGACGGGGCCTTGGTGAACGTACCGCCCACGTCGACGGCGCGCGTGTCGCCAGGCCAGGCGATCAGTACGTCACGCAGGATGGGGGTATACTGGTAGGCGCTGCCCGCGGTGAGCTGCGCCTGGAACTGGATATAGCGGCGGCTGGGAGGGCTGATGGCCGCCGGCGGAGCGAACGACGCGACGCTGCTCCAGGCGGGCGCGTCGGACATATCGTTCGTCGTGGCCGTGCGCACCTTCATGGACAGAAGCGAGCTTCCGGGCAGCGACAAACTCCAGTCCAATCGCGCGTAAGCGGGGGCATCCATCTGGGTGTCGAAAGGTTGCGACGTGAAGACGCCGTTGGTCGGGTAGGTCGTATAGAGCGCCTCGACGCCGAAGATACTGTTTGTGGAGATGACGTCAGCCCGTGAACTCCAGACGTCGGCGACCATGTCGTCATACCCCGGTGACGATGACGATGGGATGATGAAGCAGGTGGGCGTGTTGGAGGGATTGGCGTGATCCCATTTCCACGCATTGCCCCAGCCGACGAGCGTCGTCATCAGGTACGAAACCACGTAACTGCGGTCCCTTTGGACGGGGAAGACGGCGTAGTCGGACCACATGTTCATGCCTGGATTGATGATGGCGTAGGCGTCGACGCCGGAGAAGCGCAGGTCAACCCAGGTGCCGGACTTGGCGTTCATCGTGACGTTCGACGAACTGGCGCTCTCCGCGATGGAGGCGGCCCAGACGACGAGGCCCTGGCCGGGCGCCGCGCCGGCGCGGAAGTTCACGCGCGTGCGCTGGCCGTCGAACCGGAGCCATCCGCCGTTGATCATCTCCGCTCCCGAGAGAAGCACGCGCACGGCGCACCCGTTGACCTGGTCGTACGAGCAGTTCGAGCCCGTCAGGTTGGCCGTCTGGTCGGCGGCCAGCCAGTTGGTGTCCATGCCTCGCAACTGCACCACGAAGTCCGCGGGAGAGATCGAGGAATTGAACAACACTTCCGTGCGCTCATGGAGCGTGCCCATGGCATCGAAGTTGGTCTCATCCCAGCGGTCGTTTTCGATCGCGAGCGTGAACTCGGCGTTCTTGGCCGTGGCGGGAAAGTACAGTTGGTGGTTGCCGCTCCACGAGCCGCCGGGCATGAACTGGCGTACCGGCGTCGCCAGCGACGAAGATACGGCGGGCAACTGGGCTTCTCCCTCGCGCACGCTGTAGCTCGTGGATGCGTAGAGGCTGTCAACGCCGATGCCGTAGCTCGAACTCAGAGCGTTCTTGTCGACCACCTTGAATGTCACCTGATGCGTGCCGGGAGTCAGGACGCAGGACCCGAGATTGACGTTCTGGTTACGGATGGGTTCCGCGGCGTAGCCGTCGAAGAGAGGCCCGCTGGGGGTGACGTTCCAATCGAAGAGATTCTCGAACACGATCTCCGTCGTTGCGTTGTGTCCGTTGGGGGCGCCGGCGCCGCTGCCGGAGGCCAGCACGGCGTCGACCTGAGTCTGCCGCTCCACGGGTGTCAGCGTGTTGTCCCGCGGGTTGAATGTGGTGATGCGAAGCTGGTTGGGATAACCGTCCCAGACGTGATAGATGACCGTTCTTGCCCAGTCGATGCTGCCATCCGGATTCGTGTCCACCATGCCGTCGCCGTCGCGGTCTTCGGCCATGGGGAAGCTGATGGCCTTGTGAAGGGTGCCGGCCGCCGGGGACAGGTAGATCTCGTTCAGGGACGTCAGGCGCAGGTCGGCCTTGATCCGTTCCATGGACTTCTGTACGTCGATGTCCAGCTCGTTTTGAATCCGCGCCTGAGATGTGCCGCTCAGAACGTGAATGAAACCTCGCATGGCGAGGGCCAACAGCACAACCATCAGGGCCGAAGCGATGCTGACCTCAACCAACGTAAAACCGCGGCATACGCGCTTGTTCATCATGGCCTCTCCACATAGTCGGCGAAGTACATTTTGAGTTCGTCTTTCTCGCCTATGAAAGCCAACGTTCTGCGGTTCTTGATCTCCACCATGACCGTCATCTCGATCAGGCGCGGGTTGATGTTGCTGACCGTGGTCGAGCGCCGAAACGAGCCGTTGGGGTCCACGTTGCCCACGTGATCCGTCAGGGTCCGGCTTTCGACAAACAAATGGAGCTGGTCGAAATCGAATGTCCGGGCCCGCTCGAAGCGGCTGCGCGCGAGATTGACCGCGGTGTAGTGATCGCGCGCGCTGTCGCTGAGCTGGCGGGACTGGAGTACGATGCCGCAGAACCCGGCAATGCAGATTGCAAAAATCATCAGGGCGATCACCGTCTCGATTATCGTGATGCCTCGCCGCGCCCCGCATCGAGGTCGTTTCGTCTGCCGTATGGTCGCTCGCATGTACAACGCTCCCAATGGTTAGGATCACTTGCTAAGCAGATTTCATACCACAATAAAGAGCGTGTGTCCATGCGTCTGGCACGACTACTGCTTTTTGTTCGTTTAGGTTATCGGTCGATTTCTCTTTTCTGAGATAAATCGATGTGGTAAAGAACATTTGTTGCATGGGAGGTGGACATGAGGCGCGGGTTTACAGTCATCGAAATGGCGGTCGTCATGGCTCTGGTTCTGGTGCTGGCGGGACTGGCGATTCCCCGATTCGTGAAGATCAGGCAGGAATCCCATCTCAAACGTGCCCAGTCCGAGCTGCAGTTGATCTCGCAGGCCGTGCTCCAACTGGCATGGGACACGGGCAAGTGGCCCGGCGGCATCTCACGGGCCGTGCAGGGCAACGCCGAGCTCTGGGATTTGAGTGCCGAGAAGGCCGGCCTGACGAAGGTCGACGCGGCCCTCTTCAAGAATTGGCAGGGGCCTTACATCGACGGTGTGCCGCTCGATCCGTGGGGGTCGCCGTATTTCTTCGATCCCGACTATACGATTGCTGGCACGATGCAGGCGGTTGTGGGATCTTTCGGGCCGAACAAAGTGGGGCGCAACCTGTACGATAATGACAATGTCTTCGTCGTCCTCAAGTAGTCGAGAGGGGTGGGCATGCCGCAGCGCGTAATGTCGAAGACCATGCGGATCGATCTGCTTCCGCGGTTCGATGCCGCGGCGGGTGGCGCGGGGCGTCCGGTCGTGGTGACCGCGGCGGAGGGCGTCTCCGCCCAGGCGGCAGCCGCGGCGCCGGAACCCCTTGAACTGGCCGCCTACCACAGCCTCCTTCACAGCATCTACGACGGAGTGGTTATCGCGGATGAGTTCGGGCGCGTGACGGAGATCAATGAACGAGCCGAGGCTCTGTTCCGCGCAACGCGTGGCGATCTTTGCGCGGCGAGCGTTTTTGATCTGATATCCGGGGCTGACCCGGCGTTGCTCGCGTCGCTGGACGAGCAAACCGGCTCGCACCGGCATGCCCTGATTCAGGCCTATTGCCTGCGGCGCGACCAGACGGTCTTCCCCGCCGAGATTGCGGTCAGCCGCCTGGCGCTCGGGGATTTGCCGCTGCTGTGTTTCCTCGTTCGCGATGTCACGGTCCGCCGCCAGACGGAGGAGATGCTCTGGACCGAGCACAACGCCATCCAAAACTCAGGCAGCGCGATTGCCGTCGTGAACCTGGAGGGGTTTCTCGAGTATGCCAATCCGGCCATGGCGCGCATGTGGGGCTTCGAAGGCCATGATGCGCTCCTGGGGACGGATTTCCGGGTGCTGCTTGGCGACGCGCTGGCCGCCGATGCGATCATGAACGCCGTGCTGACAGCCGGCAAGACGTGGATGGGAGAGATGGATGCCCGGCGGCAGGATGGCGAGAGATTCCACGTTCAGGTGTCGGCCGCCTGCAACCGACTGTCCGACGAATTCGTGGCGGGGTTCGTGGTGTCGTTTCTCGACATCAGCGACAGGATCCGCGCGGGCGAGTCCATGCGAGAGGCCGAGCGGCACCGTGTCATGCTCGAGAGTCTGGGAGCGGCGTGTCATCACATGGGGCAGCCGGCCACGGTCCTGATGGCCAACATGGAGATGCTGCGGGAGGAACTGCTGCGCGCCGGGCTCGACGGCAAACTGACGGCACTGGCCACCGCCAGCCTGGCCGCGTCGCGTCGACTCGCCGAGGTGCTGCACAAGCTGAATTCGGTGCACGAGTATCGCACGACGGTCTACACGGCAAGGATCTCGGACAAGAGCCTGCCCGAAAGCCGCATTCTGGACATCTGATCCTTGCATTTTTCGGCGCGGCATGGCAACTTGAGGCAAGTTGAATGAAGGGCGGCGATGAAGGGGAGATCGGTGGACGATGACGGACGACGATTACGGGAGACGAGATGCCTGTTTCCCCGATCGTCGGCCTTAGGCAGGAGGATGTCGGCATGACATGGGTGCTGGTGGCGGTTGGTGCGGTCGTTCTGGTGGTGGTCTTTGGCGTTTATAACAGCCTTGTGGGCAAGAAGAACGCCGTCGAATATGCGTTTGCGTCGATCGACGCGATCCTGAAGAAGCGCTTCGACCTCATTCCCAACCTTGTGGCGACCGTCAAGCAGTACATGCAGCACGAGCGGGGGACGCTGGAGTCGATCACCGCGTTGCGCGCAAAGGCGATGTCCGGGCGGTTGTCGTCCGACGAGGCGACGGCCATGGATGGGCAGTTCAGCCGCGCGTTGCGGGGTATCATGGTGGCGGTCGAGGCCTACCCCGAGCTCAAGGCCAGCGAGAACTTCCAGCAGTTGCAGCGGACTCTCAACGAGGTAGAGGAACAGCTTTCCGCGGCGCGGCGCGCCTTTAACGCCGCCGTGACGGACTTCAATAACGCGGTGGAGATGTTCCCGACCAATCTCATGGCCGGCCTGATGGGCTACCGCCGCCGGCAGCTTTTCGAGATTCCGGAAACGGAGCGCCAGACCCCGAACGTGGGCAACTTGTTCAACGCGTAGAGGGGTTTTCGGGGCATGCAGTCGGACGCAGACTTCCGCGCGCATCTCCAGGCGGCTGTTCTTCCCGTGCTGGAGCCGCTCGAGGCGCGGCGCAAAGGCATCGTACGCAAACTGACCGCGGGCAGCCTGGCGATCGGCGGTGCGAGCCTGGGGCTTGGCGGGTGGCTGGCCGGCCGGGCGGAAGCCGGAGCCCCCCTGCTGGTGGCGTTGGTCGTTGGCGCGCTACTCATCGCCGGTCTGGTCGCCCTCCTGACGCACGGGTTCGTGCAGGACTTCAAGAACGCTGTTATCGCGCCGATCGTGGCATTCGTTGACCCGACGCTGCAGTATGCCCCCAGGGGATGCATTCCACAGTGGGAATTCCAGCGTAGCGGACTGTTCAAGCAAGGCATCGACCGCTACCGCGGCGAGGACCTGGTGACCGGCACGCTGGACAAGACGGCCATCCGGTTCTCCGAATTGCATGCGGAGTACAAAACGACCAGCACGGACAGCAAGGGGCGCCGCCGGACGCAGTGGCACACGATCTTCCGGGGATTGTTCTTCATTGCGGACTTCAACAAGCATTTCAGCGGGCAAACGGTCGTGTTGCCGGACGCGGCCCAGCGATTTCTTGGCCGCCTGGGACAAGCGCTTCAGAACATGAACATGGCGCGCGACCAGTTGGTCAAGCTGGAGGATCCGGAGTTCGAGAAGGAGTTTGTCGTCTACGGAACGGACCAAGTGGAGGCCCGCTATATTCTTTCGACAAGCCTGATGCGCCGGATTCTCGAGTTCAAACGCAAGATGCGCGTCTCCATCCACGTGGCCTTCGTCGATTCGAGCATTTTCCTCGCCATCGGCACGGGCAGGAACCTCTTCGAGCCGCGGTTGTTCCGTACCCTGCTTGACGAGAAGCTGCTGAGCGAATTCCTGAACGATGTGCGGATGGCCACCGGCATCGTCGAGGACCTCAATCTGAACACGCGGGTATGGACGAAGGAGTGACCTTCCCCGCGCCGTTCGCCCGATTCACTCGCAAAGGTAGGGCCATGCGAGTAATCCCGCCACAAAAAAGATGCAACCTGAATGTTACGTGTTGATTCCGCTGACACCCCAACAAACCGTGGACCCTTTACGCGGCGCTCGCAATGCCTGTCGGTGTTCGCAATGCCTTGACATCCGGTCCTTCTTTCCTGTAATTCTCTACACTCAACTTTGGAAACGATCGACACAAAACCGCATGGCGGTGGGAGCATTCGCATGAGCAAGAAGACGCGCAAGTTCAAAACCGAGGTGCAGCAACTCCTCGACCTGGTCATCCATTCCCTCTACTCGAAGAAGGAGATCTTCCTGCGGGAGCTGATCTCCAACTCCTCCGACGCGATCGATCGGCTGCGCTTCGAGTCCCTCACGGACACGGCCCTGGCCGACGCCGGCCGCGAGGGCCGCATCCGCATCGCCTGCGATAAGGCCGCGCGGACGCTGACCGTGTCCGACAACGGCATCGGCATGTCGGCCGAGGAACTGGACGCCCACCTCGGCACGATCGCCAACTCGGGCACGCGCAACTTCCTCGAGTCGCTGCGCGCGGCAAAGAAGGCGGCGGACATGGAGTTCATCGGGCAGTTCGGCGTCGGCTTTTACGCCTCGTTCATGGTCGCCGACCGCGTGGAGGTTCTCACGCGCCGCGCGGGCGCCCAGACCGCCTTCCGCTGGGCGTCCACGGGCGACGGCGCCTACACGGTCGAAGAGAGCGAGCGCGCCGAGCATGGCTCCGACGTGGTGCTGCACCTGCGCGAGGGCATGGACGAGTACCTGGACGAGTGGCGCATCCGCGAGATCGTCAAGCGCTACTCGGACTATATCGCCTACCCCATCGCCATGGAGGTCGAACGCGAAGAGGGCCAGGACGCCGACCGCCGCAAGGTGCGCAAGGACGAAACCCTCAACGCGATGAAGTCCATCTGGAAGAAATCCAAGAGCGAGGTCAGCGACGAGGAATACAAGGAGTTTTTCCACCACGTCAGCCATGACTTCTCCGATCCGCTGCGCTGGGTGCACTTCGCCGCGGAGGGAACCGCCGAGTTCCGCGCGCTGGTCTACATCCCCAGCCAGGCGCCCTTCGACCTGTACTTCCGCGAGACCCGCCACGGCCTGCACCTGTACGTGCGCAACGTGCTCATCACGGAAGACTGCCGCGAGCTGCTCCCGGAGTACCTGCGCTTCGTCAAGGGCGTGGTCGATTCGAGCGATCTGCCGCTCAACGTCTCCCGCGAGATGCTCCAGGACGACGCGATCATCCGCCGCATCCGCAAGGGCCTCGTGGCGCGCATCCTGTCCGAGCTGCAGAACATGAAGGACGGCGCGGCGGAGGACTACCTCAAGTTCCACGCCGCCTTCGGCC
>JAQBFL010000236.1:0-7900 GCA_032123415.1 bacterium
CACCACCTTCAGACACCCCGCTCATTACCTTCAGCGCAAGAGACATCACCGTGGACGAAGCTGCCAGGATCGTTGCGGATATTTCCAATAGCAGGCTCGTGCGCAACAACGGAAAACTCGTACTGCAGCCCCGCGACGCCCCTGATAGCGACATTGTCCACCGTCTGTATATCGACATAGACGGGGACACAATACAGGCGCTTGCCGGGAAGGATGTGAGTGGACTCAGCGAAGACGAGATCAAGTCCCTCCTGTCCGCCGGGGCCTCCAGCGTGGAGTGGCCCCGCGGTTCCTCGGTGAAGTACATCGCGGACAAGGGCATTCTTGTCGTGGCCAACACGGAAAGAAACGGCGATTTGATCGAGAAAGAGCTTCAACACGCGAAAGAGAAGGAGGCACAACGCCGGGCTGAAGAAGAGCAGGGAGAGAAACCGGAGGAAGAGGAACAACAGACCGGGCCACGCTTTAAGGCCTGCGGGGTGAATCCCTTTCTCACCACCGCAGACCAGTCGTTCTCAACGTTCTCCATTGATGTGGATACGGCAGCCTACACGTTGGCACGAAACTACATGCGCCGCGGCTACCTGCCACCCGCCGAGTCGGTTCGGACCGAGGAATTCGTGAACTTCTTCGACTACCAGTATCCCGCCCCCGACGCAGGCACGTTCAAGATTTACGCCACGGCGGCGCCGTCACCGTTCGGGCGCGGCCTGCAGATGCTGAAGATCGGGGTGAAGGGCCGTCGACTGGGACGCGAGGAACAGCGCCCGGCAGTACTGACGTTCCTGATCGACACATCCGGATCGATGAACCAGCCGGACCGTCTGGGTCTTGTGAAGAAGTCACTTCACCTGCTCGTGGGGCAGCTTGCGCCACAGGATCGCGTGGCGATCGTGCAGTATGATTCGCGCGCCCGCCTCGTGCTGGAACACACGCCCGCTTCACAGAAAGAGGCCATCGAAGCCGCCATTGACAGCTTGCAGTGCGGGGGCTCGACGAATCTTGAGGAAGGCATGCGCCGCGCCTATGAGCTGGCCGCCCGGTCTTTCCTGAGTGGCGCAGAGAATCGCGTCCTGCTGCTGTCCGATGGCGTGGCCAATCTCGGCACGCTGGCGGCTGAAGACATTCTCACCGGCGTTGCAGACTACCGCAAGCAGGGCATCACCTGCTCGGTCTTCGGGTTCGGCATCGGAACCTACGACGACACGATGCTCGAGGCCCTGGCGAATAAGGGGGACGGCGCCTACGTGTTTATTGATTCCGAGGAAGAGGCTCGGCGGGTGTTCGTTGACGATCTGGCAGCAACGCTCAACACGGTCGCGACGGACGTGAAGATCCAGGTGGAGTTCAACCAACACCGGGTAGCCCGCTACCGGCAACTCGGGTACGAGAATCGCCAGCTCAAGAAAGAGGATTTCCGCAACGACGCAGTGGACGCGGGTGAAGTCGGATCCGGCCAGTCTGTGACGGCTCTCTACGAGTTGGAACTCAAAGGCCCTGATCGCGCGCCGCCCCTGGCGGTGGTCCGACTCCGCTTCCGTCGCAAAGACACAGGTGTCGTCGAGGAGATTGAGCGCGCCATCACGGAGAAGGATCTGGCTCAAAGCTTTGAAACGGCTGATGCGCGTTTCCGTTTGGCAACATGCGCGGCCGAGTTCGCCGAGATTCTCCGCGGTTCACCCTTCGCCGCCGGCAGCGAGTTCGAAGACGTAGCCACGCGGTTGCGCCCCGTGTTGCTCGACCTGCCTCTCGATCATGATGTCCGCGACCTCCTGCACCTGATCCAGTCTGCACCCGGAATGAGCCGCGGCGAACTCTAGAAGACACACCCAAAGGGACCGCACAATGAAACGCATGATTCCGCTGATCACACTTCTGACTGCCCTTACGGGGGGAATGGCCGTGGGGAACAACACCGCACCTACCCCTGCCCTGACAGTATCGGGCTTTGCGCTTGAGGGATCCATCGAAGGCGAGAACATCACGTTCGAACTCCGACTCAAGGTCGATGACATGCCTCGGCGCGCGGAGATCCCGCTCGTTATCGGCGATGTGGCGTTTCTGGATGGGACGTTTCCGTCGGGTTCCAAGCTCATTCGGCGGAATGATGCCTATGTTCTGCAACTGGGCTGGCGTCGGAGTGGCGATGTCGCCTTCCGCTTCGCCAGTCGCCCCGTCAAGCAAGATGAGTGGCGACAGACGCGCTTCTCCGTCCCTTCCGCCGCCATCCGCAAGCTGTCGGTCCTGTGTGACCGCGACGATCTTGACGTCCGCTTCCCAGGCGCGTTGGATGTGCAAACTGACAAGGCCACAGACGGACGCACGCGGGTCACCGGCTACCTGGGCATCTCCGATGCTTTTGAGGTCGGCTGGAAGCCGGAAATACGGCGATTGGACTCCGAACTGGTCGCGGCATGCGACGCCAACACGATTGCGACGGCCAGCGTCGGCACTTTGCGTCTGGACACGGTGTTCTCCTATCGAATTATCCAAGGGTCACTCAACGTGCTCTCGCTCGACCTCCCTGCCGTTAACGTGATTCAGGTGCGCGGCGACGACATCAAAGAATGGCGGATCGACCGTACCGAGGAAGGCCAGCCACGCTTGATCGTAACGCTGAGCCGCCCGAAGGAGGGCGTCTACCGGCTGCACGTTGAAAGCGAAATGTTCCTGCCACAGTTCCCTTGCTCCTTCGTGCTGCCCGTACTTGCGCCACGGGGAGTTCTGCGAACCAGCGGATTCCTGATGATAGGAACAGACAGCGCCATCAAGCTTACAGTCAACCGGGCCGCCGGCATGACGCAGGTGGACCAGGCGGCCTTCCCCGAAACGGGGCTCGACGGAGACAAGACCGTGGTACGCGCGAAACCCGGCCGCAGCCGGTTTGCATACCAATACGCCAACTCGCCCTACACGCTCGAACTCAAGGCCGACGACATCGTAAGCACGTTCACCGCTGACAACCGCCTGACACTCTCGCTGGCCGAGAACGAGCTGACCTTCACCGCATCCGTGGAGATCGACGTACGCGACGCTCCGGCACGGGAGATCACCATCGAAACAGATCCCGATCCGGCATGGACCGTGACAAGCATCGCGGGGCAGCATGTGTCGGAACCTGACGCCGACGTGCGTGACGAAGCGGGTGAGGGCGAGAGCGGAGGGCGAAGGGTTATCTATGTTCCGTTCCAACAGGCTGTCACCGGATCGGCGCTCGTGACGATACAGATGGAACGATCACTCGCTCCGGATGCGGCGACGTTTGTCGCCCCGCGCTTCCGGGTCCTGGACGCGAAGTCGGAGCGCGGCTACCTCGTGGCGTCCGCCGAGCAGGGCGTGCGGCTGAAACAGCTCGAAGTCGACGGCATGCGCGAGGTACACACGGGATCAGCGCCCATGAAAGTGCCCGGAGCCCAGCAGGCATTCCGTTTCAAGCAACCGGACTGGGCACTGACGATGGGTATCGAGAGGACCCCCGCAAGCCTGCACTCGGAGGTATTCCACCTCGTCTCTCTCGGCGAGGGAGTCCTCTACGCCAGTGCATCCATTACCTACCACATCAGCGGAGCGCCGGTTCAGATGTTCCGCATCAAGGTCCCATCCAATCTCCAGAATGTCGAGTTCACGGGGGCGGATATCGAGGGATGGACGCGGGAGGGTGAGATTCACACGGTGCGCCTGCAGACCCGCATCATGGGCGACTTCACGCTGCTGGTAACGTATGACTACCAGTTCCCGTACGCGGGGGCCGACATACCGCTTGGTGTGGTTGAAACCGTCGGCACCGAGAGCGAAGTCGGGTACATCGCCCTGGCCAGTTCCCTGAGCCTGAAGCGGGAGCATCGTGAAATAGCCCCCTCGATCATCGTGATCGATAAGGACGAGATACCCAGTGCGTACACGGCCCCGGTGACGGACCCGATCCTCGAGTCTTTCAAATATGTGCGCGTGCCGCACACCGCCGTGTTGTCCGTGACGCCATACGAGACCGAACAGCTTCTGGGGCAGATCGCCGATTACACACGGCTGAGCACGCGCTTCACCAAAGACGGCGAGGCCGTCACGACGGCCACCTACTACGTGAAGAACTCCTCTCGCCAGTACCTCGTGCTGCGCCTCCCGGAAGGCGTGAAGCTCTGGTCCGTCAAGCTCGTCGACGAAAACGGAATTCGAAGCGATGTCCTCTCGCAGACCAGCGACGAAGGACTACTGATTCCCATCCTGCGCCCACGCGACCCGAACGCCGCCTTACATGTCGAGGTCACTTTTGCTCAGAGCCACGCCGGCATGAATGCTCTGAAGAGCGCCCTGTTCGGCGTGGACTGCAAAGCACCGGTGCTGCCGGCCTCGCAGGCCACTTACGCGAGCTGGGAGATTGTGGCCCCCGACGGATTCGCCGTGGCGGGGTCAGGCGGCAGTATGACCCCGGCATCGGGAACGGGCTACGTCGGCTTCGGCCGCGTCGCGCGCCTGACGTTGAACCTTGGAACGGCACTGCTGGATGGACCGGGAGGGCGGCGCGTCCGCCAGGTCCTGTCGACTGACTTCGCCCCGCAACGGCGGGCAGAGTTCGTGCGCACAGTCAACCTATCCGGCGGCGAACCGCTGGCGCTCACGGTATTCCTCGCGCCGGACTGGCTGGGAGGCGCGCGAGCGCCGCGGATGTTTGGGGCGGTGTGCGGCGCGGGACTCATCCTGCTTGTGCTCGGACTGGCGGCGCGCCGACTGCGCTGGGTGCGAGCGTTGGGCATCACGGTGCTGGCATTTGGAATGGCCCAGTTCGGACTTGGCCGAGCCGTGCTTGCGGTGATCGCAATCCTGCTTGCCGCGGCCACCATGCTGTGGCTCTTACTGGCCCTGCTGCCGTGGCTGTGGCGGCTTCTACGCCTGCTCGGGCGAGGCATTGCATCGCTTTGGCGATTTGTCCGTAACACCCGCGCGCGGGTCTACCAGCGCAAACTGGAATTGCGTCTGGCAGCAACGGGCGCCGTCGACCAGGATGCACCTACCGCGCAACCGCCGCAACCCGACAGCGAGGCGAGGACCCCGCCCGTCCTACTCTGCCTGATTGCGGCCGCCGGCGCCTTGCTGCTTGGCACCACCTGGTGCAGCGCCGGGGAGCCCCCCGTCATGGATGAGGTGACGATCACCGTCGCCGGCCCGGGCAACGAACGCGATGCCGAGCCGAGCGCTGAGGTCTCGATGATACTCTCATTCGAAGCCAAAGAGCGGACGTCTTTCGTGTTGGTCCCCGCTTCCTGCGTGTTGCTCTCCAGTGACCTGTCTTCGCACGACCTGGAGATCGTACCCGAGGGAACCGGTTACGTGCTGCGGGTGACCGAACGGGGTGACTACCGTGTGGTCGTGACATACCGAACACCGGTCTCAGAGGTCGGCGGCGCATGGCGCATGCAGCTTGCGATCCCTCCGAGTATCCGCAACACCGTCTCGCTGCATCTGCCGCAGCCCGGGATCGACGTCCAGTGCGCCGAAGCCGTGCTGCTGCGCTCTCAGGACGACGCACAGGGGACAGTCGCCGAGGCCGTCCTTGGACCCGCACGGCAGGCGCTCTTCACTTGGCAACCGCGCGTTCGTAAGACGGCGCTGGAAGATGCCGTGTTCTTCTGCGAGGTGAATTCCCTCGCCGTCTTGCAGTCCGGAGTTGTTGACCTGACAACCGTGGTCCGTTACCAGATCGCGCAGGGCGAGATCAAAGAGCTCAAATTGCGGGTACCCGACGGAATGAGTGTCACGTCAGTCCGTGCGCCAGGCCTCGCAACGTGGAGCTTCGACCCCGCCGATCGCCTCCTGGAGGCTGTTCTGGAAAAACCGGTCAGCGGCGATTTCGCCCTCACCCTCGTCATGCAGATCGCCTCCGAGGGTCTTCCGTACAAGGCCACACTGCGGACGCCCGACGTGCTGGATGCCGTGCGGCAGCGTGGTTCCATCGCGGTCGCGGCGGACGATGACGTGCAGGTACGAATCGCGGAGAGCAGCGGCGTCAACCCGATGAACATCGAGGACTTTCCCGCGGCGCTCACAGCCGCACAGCAAGCCGAACGCCAGAAGCGTGGGCGTAGCCTCACCGTTCGCAGGTCATTCCGCTACGGCCAGGCTGGCGGCGCCGCGATTTCGGTCGAGGCCGAGAAGGTTCTACCCGAAATCCGCGTGGCCGAAACCGGGACACTGTCCATCGCAGATGAACGAATCGTTCTGGCAACCAAGCTTGTCCTGACGGTCGCCAAGTCCGGCATCTTCTCTGCCGTGCTGCGTATCCCCAACGACTACGACGTCGAGACGCTCACGGGCCGCGACGTCAGCCACTGGGACGAGACCGGCGTTGAGGATGAGGGGAAAGGTGTTATCGTCCACTTCACCCGGCAGATCGTGGATTCCACGGACATCAACCTGGTAGTGGCGCGAACCGAGAAGGGCATTGAAGAGAGCATCGTTGTGCCACGTGTGGAAATTGCCGACGCTTCAAAACACAGCGGCAGGCTGACCGTGTCCGGCGAACGCGGCGTGCGGTTGATGGTTGATACGCACCGTGGTGTCGATGTTCGCAAGGCCAGCGAAGAAGGTATCCGGCAAGCGGGCGTCCTGGTGTTCGACATTTTGCGGCCGGCGTGGGAAATCGTACTGAAGACCGATGTGCTTGCCCCCGTCGTAAAGCCTGAAGTTCTGCAATGGGTGGATCTGGCCGAGGGAATGCTGCAGTGTCGCGTGTATCTGCAGTACCGAATCGAGAACGCGGGCGTGAAGTCGTTTCGCATTCAGTCCCCTGCCCCGGGGGCCTCGCTGGCGTTCACCGGGCGACAGATCGCCCGTGTAGCGGAAGTAGACAAGGCCGCAGGCATATGGCAGGTGGATCTGCATGGAAAGGTCGAAGATCGGTTCAGCATGACGGCGACTTACCAGGTGCCCTATGACCCGGCCTCTCGCGAGGTACGAATTCTCCCGCTGCAGGCCATGGATGCCGAAGAGCAGCGCGGCTACCTGGTTGTCACCTGTGCGGGACGCGTGCAGGTGCAGGCGGCGGGCAACCTGACCGGCCTGAAGGTCGAGGATCCACGAACGGTACCGTCGACGTTCGGCGCGGGAGACTTGTCAGGAGCCATTCTGTGCTATCGCACGCTTCGATCGGACTATGACCTGTCGCTCTCGGTCGTGCGTCACGACTCGGCCAGCGTCCTGCCGGCCAGCATCGATCGCGCACAGTTCACCTCGGTTCTTTCGACCAGCGGCGACTTGCTGACCCGGGCCGAACTGGATCTGCGAGTCGGCAACCT
Organism: bacterium; assembly: GCA_032123415.1. Classification (GTDB taxonomy): domain Bacteria; phylum Verrucomicrobiota; class Kiritimatiellia; order UBA8416; family JADHWI01; genus JAQBFL01. The sequence continues at coordinate 7,290 of JAQBFL010000236.1, forward strand.
GCGCCTGCTGCGCGTCACGCTGCCGTCTCCTGACGACACGCTATGGACTGTACTGGTCGATGGTCGCGAGGTAGCCATGTCGCGTGACGGCGCTGCCTACTGTGTTCCGCTCGAGGAAACCCAGGGAAAAGAGACCTCACAAGTGGACCTGGTCTATGCGGGTCACGCCGCGATCTCGGGTATCCCTTCGCGCTGGCACTTCACAGCACCGAAGTTCGGCCTGCCGTTGACGGGGATCACGTGGCGGTTCTACGCCCCGGCCGGTTGGCGCTACTACCAGTTCGGTGGCAGCATGGTGCACGGCGAAGAGGACGGCGGGATACTGCAGGTCTTCGACGCCGGGCGCTACATGGCCTACAACATGGAACAGCGCAGCGAATCCATTCAAAACGCGCGCGAGGTGCTGGATGCCGGCGAAGAGCTCATCAAGGCAGGCCAGCAGAAGCGGGCGCGGAAGGCCTTCCAGGTCGCCCTCAACTACTCGCAAGGCCAGGAAGATCTCAACGAGGATGCGCGGGTGCAGCTTCGTAACGTGATGAAGCAGCAGGTCAAGATGGGTCTTGTGAACCGGCGCGACGCGCTGCGGTTCTCGCGCAACATCATCGATGAGC
>JAQBFL010000237.1:0-3600 GCA_032123415.1 bacterium
GTAGGTCGAACGCCTGCCCCACGGTGCCGATGACGCGGTAGCGGGTGGTCGAGAGATCGGGGAACACCAGCGGTTTGCCGGGTTCCAGTACGCGTAGGGACTTCTGGCGGCTGAAGGACGCCTCGGGCTTGAGTCCCACCAGCAGCCGCACGTCGCGCGGCTCGAACGCGCGATCCGCCAGCACGTGCCGGGAGCGGCTCGCGCCGAAGCGGTCAAGCACGATCACGTCCAGCGCCGTGTGTTCGCCGAGCTCGGCGAGGGGAATGCGCACCGTGCCCTCGGCGTCGGGTTTGAGGTTCACCCACCAGATGCTGCCCCGCGGCAGAAAGTCGAAGCCGATGTCTTCGGTCTGCGCCGGGGTGGCGGCGCGGTCGTACGCAAGCTTGCCGCCATACCGGTAAAGCGCTTCGCGCGGCGCGTCCGGCGCGTTCATCTGCCGGCGGCCGCCGCGATAGGCCATATCCTGCTTGAGCCGCTCCTGTTCGGCCGTGGTCTCGCGCAATTCCCAGGGGTTGAGAATCAACCCCGGCCGGTCGAGCAGCGTGCCGGCGAACGCTTCACGCGAGCGGCGTTCGAGCACGTAGCGGTATTCGTCGCCGATATTGCGGCCGCTGACATACTGCACGTAGGGTGGGTGCACGAAGCGTTGCGACGGCTTCGCGAAGCCGCCGCCCGCCAGCAGCGCCGCGCCCTGCCCGGCATAGCGGTAGGCCCTGACGGCCACGCGCGTGCCCGCCGTGACGTGGCGGAGCTTGAGCGTCAGCGTGCCGTCGGCGTCCGCCAGCGAGGCGACCGAAGGCAGTTGCGTGCCGGTGCGCTGCAGCCGGATGGATCGGTCGAGAATGAAGCCGTTGCGGGCGAGGCCCTCCCGAACCTCCAGCACCACGGTCTCTCCGGTCTCGTGCAGCGTCAGGACGTATTCGCCCGCCGCCAATTCCGCGATCGCGAGCTGCCCGTCGGCGAGCGTCACAGCGTCCGAAACGTCGGTGAGAATCTTGTCGTCTTCCCCTACCCGAAACAGCGAGTGCGTCTTCAGGCCATGCGTATCGGCATGCGGATAGGGCAGCGAAACCGCCTCGCCGGCCATGAGGTGCACGCGCGCGGGCAGGACCGCGGCGCTGCCGCGCAGCGGCAGATCCAGCCGCAGCCCATCCGGCCCCGAGACCGCTATCCGCTCGATGTCGGTCAGCGGGCCCAGTTCCACGCGCCCGCGCTCGTCGCTGGTGGCTTGCAGGACCACCGAACACTGGACCGCGGGGTGGCGCAGGGAAACTTGCAGCGGCTCGTCCGCGATGGCCTCGCCGTTGAGTCCGCGCACTTCCAGCGTCCACCCGGCGGCGGAAGGCGAGAGGAACACCTGCTTGAGCGTGTCGGCGGTGCGGGCGGGGTTGACGTCCAGCGAATAGGAATCGACGAGCGTGATCTCCTGCAGGTCGATCTTGCGCTTGAGCTTCGCCTCGACGTGCACGTCGAGACGGCGCAGGGCCTCCGGCACGTAGAACGGCCGGGACCACTCGGCGTTGCGCTCGAACTCGGCCGTGAACTGCCGTTCGGTGCGCGTGCCCTTGGCGTCCGTTGCCGCCAGCGTGACTGTCACTTCGCCGAGCATGGCCGGATCGAGGGGCATGTCGTGGATGCGCAGGTCGGGCCGCAGGATCAGCACCCCGGCGGTGCGACGCACGAGGTTCTGGGCGTCGAGGTGAATGCCCGCGCCGAAAGCGTACTCCTCGCCGAGGTGGACGATCTGCTCCGGCGCGCAGAAATCGCCGTCGCGCAGCACGACGAAACGCGCGCCGGGAGCCTCGGAGAAGGGCAGCATGACGATGCCGTGCTCGTTGGCTGTGAACTCGCGGCCGTCCATCCACACGACGGCCCGGCGCACGGTCTCGCCCGCGTCGTTGAGCACCATCAGCGCCTGGCCGGCGGCGGTCGGCATGCCGATCGCCTCCAGGTGGCCGACATGGACCAGGGCACGCGAGCTGACGCCGTTGCCGATGAGTTCGACGACGTAGACGCCGCGATGATCGATTTCCGGCAGGGCGATGGTGTGGCGCACGCGGCGGCCGGGATCGGCGGACACCTTGACCGAACGCTCGTGGGTGGCGACCATGCCGTCGAGCTCGACGGCCTGATCCACCGGCGCGCGCCGGGTGGTGTAGTAGTTGAACGTCTGAATCTCGAACAGTTTAACGATCAGGGTGTCGACGCGCTTGACGTCCACCTGGAGCGCCACGGCTTCGCCGGGCTTGACGTAGGACGGGTTCGAGGGCGCGAAGTTCAGCTCGATGCGGTCGAGAATCGCGCGATAGGCCGCAGTCGAGAGGCGGGGCGCCCAGTCCTCGGGCTTTCCGACACCGTGGAGGATCTTGCTCTCGGCGAAGACCGCGTCCAGCCAGCGCGCCTCCAGCAACTCGCTGTAGCGGGAAGCGTCGGGCGCCGCGCGCAGCAGCTCGATCAGGTATTCGCGGACGAGAGGTTCTTCGTTGCCAATGGGCGGAAGGATCGCACCGAGGCTGGACTGGTAACCGAGGTTGACCCATTCGGGGCCCGTGACCTGGCGACGGAGCCGCTCCTGGCGTTCGAACGGGAGATAAGGCACGGGGCGGGGCAGTTCGAGGTACTCGAGGAAGAGCGCCTCATCGTAGACGCCCAGGCGGCGCTGTCGGTCGAGAAGCTGGTACAGCAAGCCGGCCTTGAGCGAGTTGTGCATCGGTTCGAGGGTCCGCACGAAGGCCCAGACCTGCTGGAGGTGCTTGACCGCCGCGGCGTGGTCGTTGGCGAGGTCCGCGGCGGGAGGCGGCAGGCGGGCCAGGCGTTCGGCAACGTAGGCCTCCTCGCGCAGGAGGGCCGGCCGGCCGCGGCCGAGTTCCTCAAGCTGTTCGCGCGTGAGAAGCCTGTGGACGTTATGGTGGCCGAAACCGCGGCTGTCTTTGTAGTCCAGATCGGCCAGGATCAGGTCCGTCAGGCCGGGGAAGTCCGGGCGATGCAACCGCCCCAGGAGGGCGCGGCGCTGGTCGGGATTGAGGTCCTCGGCGAACGCCAGTTCCAGGCCGCGCGGCGTGAGCTGGTCGAGCAGTCCGAGCCGCCGCGCCTCGGCCATGAACACGTTCAAGCCGTACTGCGCCGGCTCGAGACGGGATGGGTGGCGGGCGGTACGCTGTTCGTTGGCGGGGCGGTGCGCGAAGGTCAACCCGAGGTCGTCGCGCAGAAACTGCCACGTCCGGTCCGGATCGGCCTCGAACTCCATGAGCGTCTGGCGCCGCCGCATCTCCAGCATGCGGTCGTTCCACTGGTTATGGTTGCGGGTCAACCAGGCCTGCAGTGTCCGGTCGAACGCCACGCGGTCGCCGGCCAGTTGGTAGTGCAGGCAGTGATAATAGAAGTAGTCCTCGGTATCGGGCGCCAGCTCCTTGAGCGCCGCCTGCCGGTCGCCCCAGGCGAAGGCTTCGAGGAATTCCAGGTCGTTGACATCCGCGGCGCGCGCCGACAACAGGGACAATCCCAACGCCATGAGCCACAGTCGCTTCTTCATCGCGGTCTCCTCCACCGGTTCTCTTTTCTGCGGGTTCTCAATATCCAACAGTATCTGCCGAGATGCCT
>JAQBFL010000238.1:0-2817 GCA_032123415.1 bacterium
ACGGTGGATGAAGTGACGTACAGCGACGACTGGGGCCATTGGACGGACGGCGGGGGCAGCAGCCTGGAGCTGACGGATCCGCGCAGCGACAACCGGCTGGGTATGAACTGGGGGGACAGCGACGAAAGCGGCAAGGGCGAATGGAAGCTGATAGAACGCACCGGAGTGCTCGATCATGGCATGCTCGCGACCGACTCGATTGAGGTCACGCTGCTGGGTGCGGGCGAATGCCTGGTTGACAATGTCGAGGTCGTCGTGGACGGAACGAATTTTGTTTCGAATCCTACGTTTGAAGGTGGCGTGACGGGTTGGCTGTCCCGCGGCAATCACGAGGATACCGTGTGGGAGACGGGAGGGGGATTCGGGAGTGCGCGCAGTCTCAGTATCCGGGCGGTTGGGCGAGGGGACACCGGCGCGAACAAGGTCCGGTGCTTGCTCACGAGCGTTCCCGCCGACGGGAAGACGGTCACCATTCGTGCCCGCGTACGCTGGCTAGCCGGGTCCCCCGAGATGCTGTTCCGGTTGCACGGTAACAGGCTTGAAGCTGAAGGGAGTGCGCTGTCACCCGTCAATACCGGGACTCCGGGGTTGCCCAACAGTCGGCTGGTCGTGAACGCGGGTCCAGCCATCCGGGATGTGGCGCACGCTCCCATCCAACCCGCGGCCAGTCAGGCCGTGACGGTTTCGGCGCGCGTGGACGATCCGGACGGGCTAAGCTCAGTGGTTCTGAAGTACCGCGTGGACCCCTCGGCGAGCCTGACCTCGGTGTCGATGACGCCTGATGGGCGCGGGTGGCACGTGGCGACCATCCCGGGGCAGGCGTCCGGCGTTCTGGTCGCTTTCCGGGTGGAGGCCGCGGACGGCGCCACGCCGTCCGCGAGCACGGTGTACCCGCGGAATGTCCCCGCTCGTGAGTGTCTGGTGCGGTGGGGCGATCCGATGCAGGGCGGCGTGTACGGCACGTACCGCGTCTGGATGACCCAGGCCACGCTCGACCGGTGGATTGCCCGCGAGAAGCTCAGCAACAAGCCGCTCGACTGCACGTTCGTGCTGGGTGACATGCGCGCGATCTACAACATCGGCGGACAGTACTCGGGCAGTCCGTTCCAAAACTTCAATTCGCCGATCGGCGATCTTTGCGATTACGACCTGAGCTTCCCAAAATCCGACCCGCTGATGGGTGCCACTGAGCTGACGCTTCAGACGCCGGGCGCCCCCGCCGACGGTGGCGACTTAACGTATCAGCGCGAGCAGACGGCGTACTGGCTGGCCGAGCAGCTCGGTCTTCCGTCCTGCCGCCGCCGACACGTCAACGTGTTCGTCAATGGCGTACGTCGCGCGGAGTTGATGGAGGATGTGCAGCAGCCCGCGGGCGACATGGTGGACTCCTATTGGCCTGACGGAAGCCGTGGCGACCTGCACAAGGCCATGTTCTGGTCGGAGTTCAGCGATGACCTGTACTACGACTGGAACATGAAGTCGGACGCTCAGCTCGCGCGCTTCACCACGACGGGCGGCGCTCTGAAGAAAGAACGCTACCGCCAGACGTTCGGGAAACGCGCGTGGCCGGGCTCCGGACACGATTTCACCAGTCTGCTCGCTCTTGTCGAGACGGTCAATATCCCCGGCATTGGCGAGACGTACCGGCGCAGGCTGGAGGCCGTGATGGATGTGGACAACTGGCTGCGAACGTTCGCGGCCGAGCACTGCTGGGGCAATACGGACAGCTTCGGTTTCTCACCAGACGGGCGGCAGAACATGTACTTGTACCGACCGGTGAACGACGCATGGAAGTTGATGATTTGGGACCTCGATAAAGCTTTTGAACGGGTGTATGCAGGCCAACCCACGGACGATATGTTCAGGGGGATCGATCGGATTACGGGTGTCGACCTGACTCAACCGTCTTTCCTCCGCTGCTACTGGCGGGCGATCTACGACCTCGTTTACGGTCCGCTGGAGGCCGACAAGATCGGTCCGCTCGTGGACGCCAAGTATGCGGCCATGACGGCCGACGGCCGGACGGTGACGTCGCCCAATGACATCAAGAACTTTGCGGCCGAGCGGCGCAACTACCTGCTGACGCTGCTCGCCGGTGTGGCCTCGCCCTTCGAGATCCGGACGAACGGGGGCGCGGACTACGGCAGCGCGGAGCGGCTGGTGTGGCTGGAGGGCGTGGCGCCGGTGGAGGTGGAGACGATCGCGTTGAACGGCGCCGCGTGGCCGGTGGAGTACACCTCGATCACCAACTGGCGGATGCGGGTGTCGCTGGCGCCGGGGTCCAACGTGCTCGCCGTGCAGGGGCTCTTGCGCGGTGGCGCGGCGCACACGAACGCGGCCGACACGATTACGGTGACGTATTCGGGGGCGGCGGCGCCCTCGCCGGTGGGGCAGTTGGTCATCAACGAGATCATGTATCACTCGGCGTTTGTGCACGGCAACTACGTGGAGATTCTGAATCTGTCTTCCACGGCGACCTTTGACCTGAGCGGCTGGCGGCTCAACGGGGCGGGTTTCGTGTTTCCCTATGGCACGTTGATCGGGCCGGGCCAGTACGCGGTGGTGGCGGAGAACCTGTCGGGTTACGCGGCGGCCTACACGAACGCGGAGGTGGTGGCCGGCGAGTATCAGGGTTCGCTGGACAACGGGGGGGAGACGCTGAAGCTGGAGATGCCCGCGGGGAGCAACGCTTGGGTGGTGGTGGACGAGGTGAAGTATGATGATGATCCGCCGTGGCCTGCGCAGGCCGATGGCGGCGGGCCGTCGTTGCAGTTGATAGACGCCACGCTGGACAACAACCGTGTCGGAAACTGGGCG
>JAQBFL010000239.1:0-2748 GCA_032123415.1 bacterium
CTCATGATAATCAGCGGTCATTTCGTAGCCGAAAGCCACGAAGGGCGTTGCGTAAAGGGTGTACGTCAGGAAGAAGAGGATCGACGCGCCCAGGAAGACCCAGAAGTAGAAGCTCTCGCTGCGCCCCTCAGGCAGCTGCCACATGAGGGCGAAGACGAGACCCGAGAGAATCGCGCCGACCAGGATGTAGGGCCTTCGGCGTCCCCACCGCGTGTGCGTGTTGTCGGAAATGTACCCGACCACCGGATCGGAAACCGCGTCGAAGACGCGCGGTATCGCGGCAATCAGTCCGACCAGGAGCGGGTTCATCCGTAGGCCCAAGTTGAGGATCACGACCATGGCAGGCAGTGCCGCGGCCTGCAGGTTGTTCACGAACATGCCCACGGCGTAGGCGGACTTCTGCCGAAGACGAATCCGGTCTTCCGGGGCCGTGACGTGATGCTCTCTTGAACTCAAGTGAATCTCATGCCGGTGACCTGAGCATGGTTACCGGAATGTCAACGACCAGTTTTCTGATGCGCTGCTCCCGCCCGAACAACGACCGGCTGAGCTCCGGTCCGAGGCGCGTGCCGTGAACGACGGTCGGAATGCGTCCGTCGTCAAACACGTGCACGCGCCCTGCATCCGCGATGCGGTAAACGACGGGCACCCCGCACAGCGTGAAAGCGAGGGACCCGGCCGGCAATTCCTCCGTCAGCGGCGGGCCGCCGGTCGAATATCTCCAGGATGCCGGTTCCCGGAGAAACTCGTCACGGCCGAGCACGACCGGCTCGAAGGCGACTTCACCTCGTGCAACTCGCACCCCCAGTTGCCAGAAACGGGCGATCAGGTCCTCCTTCACCTGGCCGGTCAGGCCCGGCTGCTGCACACCGGTGAAATCCGGTGTGTGCGAATGGGGATCGACCGGGAACGCGCCGTAATCGGCCGGAGCCTTGTGCACGCCCAGCCCGGCCTGGATGTCCAGGAAGCAAGCGCCCAGGCGATCGACCAGCCCGGCATCCGCTCCAGCGTCCACCGCTCCGGCGACCGCCTCGCCGGCAGCCAGAAGCAGCTTCGAGACCATGTGCCAGTAGATGCAGCCCAGTCCCTCGTACTTGTACATCGAGCCGGAGCGACCGGTGAACTTCCGGTGCTTGAACACCGTTTCGTAGACATCACACAGGTTGGCGGCGTCCTCGTCGCTGACCGCCGGATCGCGTTCGAGCGCGGCTCGCAATCCGTCCGCGTTTCTGAAGGCACCGTTGAAATGGACCCGGCCGTTGAGATCGCGCTCGACGTAATCCGTGCGGCCCGCTTCCAGCTCCCGCCGAATCCAGCCATCGCCCTCCACCAGGGGTGCAGGGATCACGTTCTTCGCGAGGAACGAAGGCAGCTTTCGATTGGGGTAGAGCATGTAGCTGTTCTGGTCCATCCGGTACAACCGGCTCGCTTTCAGCGCCTCCAGCAGCAGGAGAGCGGCCTCGCCGTCCAGACAGCCGGAGCTCAATACCGCGACTTGGCCTTCCAGCATTTCGTCGAGCGGCTCGACGGCGTAACCGCCAGCGCCGAAATGAACCAGGTTGTAGGAATGGAACAGGCCGTCGTCCCTGCGGCTGTGCAGAATGCTGTGGTCGAGAAATTCCAGCGCCCGTCTCATGAAGTCCCGCAGGTCTTGTTTCGCGAGTGCCGTCTTGTCTCCGCAATGGCCCCGGTAGACCCGGGCGCGGTAGGCGTCGTTTGCGGAACCCATTCCGTCCATGAAGGACTTTCGTCCAGCCGCGTCGACGGGGCCCGCGAGCAGAGCTTCGTGATCCTCCAGGACCGCGCCGGCTCCCCTGAAGAACTGAGCCAGCTCCAGCGAAACGTCGAAGCTCGTTTCCGCGCTATCGCGCAGCAGATCGTCCATCAGGTGCAGGTAGCGACGCAGGTAACACAGCGTGACCATGGAGAGTCCGTAGCCGACCAGCGCGTTGTTCGCGTCGTTCCATTCCGGACGCTGCGTGTTCATCCAGATACCGCCGCCGGGCGCCAGGCTGCCGATTCTCGCAAGCGCCGAAATCAGCAGCTTCTCCATCAGGTTGACCCGGTGGATCGATCCGTCCTCCAGCGTGACCAGCTTCCCGTCGGCCCCGATCTCGGCGACGCGCCGCGCGATGGCCTGGGCGCGATCGTCGTCATACTCGACGGTGTTCCTGGGATCCCTGAGCAGCTCCTGGTACGGCTTGATCCGGTAGGGCACGTCCGCGTAGACGAATATGTCGCGAGTCAGCGATTCGCCGAGCAGCCCGGGGTGATAGGCGAGCGAGAGCTCGAGCAGCCTGCCCAGGTAGCCGACCTGGTGATCGCCCCAATAACCGATATTCGACCAGGATCTCCCCGATTCGAAAATCTCCCAGTCGATGCCCTCCCTGGAAATGCGGTAAGCGTTGTGCCCGTCGGCGGTCGAGGCGTTGACGAACTTGGCGACGAAGCTCTCGATGTATCCCGGGAAGGAAATGGCCAGAGCCTCCCAGTTCTGAAAGATGTCACGCCAATTGCCCTGGTAATTCAGGTACTCGGCGCCGTTACCGTTCTTGAGAATGATGGAGAAATCATTCCAGGGGCGACTGGGGTCGCCGTGCCGGCGGCTGAACGTCAGCGGCAAGTATTCGTAGACGAGCCGGATGAAGGCTTCGTTGCCACTGTCTTGGGCCAGCTTCAGCGCGGAATCCAGCGTCAACGCGCCTTCGAACTGTCCCAGTACGGAGGCGACCGTCTCACGCAACGGCC
>JAQBFL010000240.1:0-6650 GCA_032123415.1 bacterium
GCTCGCGCGCCGCGCCGCCGCCGCCCCAAGCCGGTCATCGCAATCCGCCGCGCGCGCGAGCACAACCTGCGCGATCTGGACCTGGACATTCCCCGCGACAAGCTCACCGTGATAACCGGCGTCAGCGGCAGCGGCAAGAGCACCGTGGCCTTCGACATCCTCTTCGCGGAGGGCCAGCGCCGCTACCTGGAGTCCCTCAACGCCTACGCGCGCCAGTTCGTGCAGCCGGCGGCCCGCCCCGAGGCGGACTCGGTCTCCGGCGTCCCGCCCACGGTGGCCATCGAGCAACGCACCAGCCGCGGCGGACGCAAGAGCACCGTCGCCACGGTCACGGAGATCTACCACTTTCTGCGCCTGCTGTTCGTCAAGCTCGGCGTCCAGCATTGCCCCGACTGCCGCCGCCCGATCGAACCCCGCTCGATCGAGACGATCGAGGCCGCGCTGCAGCGCGCCTACCCGCGCAGGGCGGTCGGGATTATGGCGCCGCTCGTCGTGAACCGGAAGGGCTACTACACGGACCTCGCCAAGTGGGCCGCCGGCAGGGGCTTCTCCGCGCTGCGTGTCGATGGGAATCTCACGCCGACCGAGCCCTGGCCGCGCCTGGACCGCTTTCGCGAGCATACGATCGAATTGCCGCTCGCCTCGCTGGCGCCAGGCCAGAGCCGGCCCGGCGGCCCGCTGCGGCAGGCGCTGGAGCGTGCGAATAAACTCGGCAACGGCATCGTCCATGTGCTGCCGGAGGGCGCCGCGCAAGCCGAAATCTTCTCGACCACCCGCGCCTGCGCCTCCTGCGGACGCAGCTTCCCGGAACCCGACCCGCGCCTCTTTTCCTACAACTCGCGCCACGGCTGGTGCCCGAAGTGCTTCGGTACAGGGCTGCTGATGAAGGGGTTCGACGCTAAGCAGACGGGCGAGGAGATCTGGTGGAACGCCTGGTGGGAGGGCCAGGAACTCGCCTGCCCCGCCTGCAAGGGGCAGCGGCTGAATCCCGAGGCGCGGGCGTTTCTGTTCCATGACCGGTCGATCGGCGACTACGCCCGACTGTCCGTGGATGAAGCCGCGGCGACGGTCGGACTCCTCAAGTTCCCGCCCCGCGAGGCGGCGGTGGCGCGGGACCTCGTGGTCGAGCTTCGGTCACGCCTCGGCTTCCTGCGCGAAGTCGGGCTCGGATACCTGACGCTGGACCGCTCCGCGCCGTCCCTCAGCGGCGGCGAGGCGCGGCGCATCCGGCTGGCGGCGCAGCTCGGGTCCAACCTGCGCGGAGTTTGCTACATCCTCGACGAGCCGACCATCGGGCTGCACGGCCGGGACAACGCCATGCTGCTGGAAACGCTCCAGGCGTTGCGCCGCAAGGGTAACACGGTCGTCGTGGTGGAGCATGACGAGGATACGATCCGCACGGCCGATCATCTCATCGATCTCGGTCCCGGCGGCGGCGTCAACGGCGGCCGCGTCGTGGCGCAGGGCACTCCCGCGGCCGTGATGCGGTGCGCGCAGTCGATGACCGGCCGCTTTCTGAGGGAACCCATGCGCCATCCGCTCGGTGCGAGCCGGCCGACGCCCGTGCGCGGGCGCGCCGCCGCGGATGTGGCGTGGGGGCGCATCGTGGGGGCGCACCTCCACAACCTGCGGAACCTCGATGTGCGGATTCCCCTCGGACGACTGGTCTGCGTCACCGGCGTCAGCGGCAGCGGCAAGAGCACACTGGTGCGCGATATCCTCTACGAGAATTTGCACCAGAAGCGCAACACCCTGCGCGGCTGCAAACGGATGGAGGGCTGGGAGGGGGTGCGGCGGGTGCTGGAGGTCAATCAGACCCCGATCGGCAAGACGCCCCGGTCCTGCCCCGCCACCTACGTCGGCATCTGGGATGTGCTGCGCAAGCTCTACGCCGGCACGCCCGAGGCGCGGTTGCGCGGCTACGGCCCGGGGCGATTCTCCTTCAACGTGCAGGGCGGGCGCTGCGAAGTCTGCCAGGGCCAGGGGGTCCAGAAGATCGAGATGAGCTTCCTGCCCGATGTCAGCGTGCCCTGCGAGGCCTGCGGCGGCGGGCGCTTCGCCCAGGAGACGCTGGCCGTGCGTTACCAGGGACGCACCATCGCCGAGGCGCTGGCCATGAGCGTCGACGAGGCCGTCGTGGCCTTCGCCCCGCACGAGCCCGTGCGCCGCGCGCTCGCGCTGCTGGTGGACGTGGGCGTGGGCTATCTGAAGCTGGGACAGCCGAGCCCCACCCTGAGCGGCGGCGAGGCGCAGCGTCTGAAGCTCGTGACCGAGCTGGCGGGGGCGCGGGACGCCGTATCCGGTCAGAACGCGGGCACGCTATACCTGCTGGACGAACCGACGGTCGGCCTGCACATGGCCGATGTCGAGAAGCTCATCCGCGTCCTGCAACGACTGGTGGACAGCGGCGGCACGGTCGTGGTGGTCGAGCACAACCTCGATATCGTCGCCGAGGCGGACTGGGTAATCGATCTCGGGCCCGAGGGCGGGGCGGGCGGAGGGCGCATCGTGGCCGAGGGCCCGCCCGAAGCCGTGGCGCGCAAGGCCCCCGCGTCGCACACCGGCCGTCTGCTCGCGCGCTTCCTGAAGCCTACAACGGCGCACGAACCGGCTCGACCAGGTCGCCGAGCCGCGCCACCCAGTATGAGCAGACCGATCCCGGCGCTCCGCGGCGCGGCGAACTGACCTACCAGAGCTAGATTCCATCGCTCTAATTCAAGAAGACCGGAGGCGTCTGGTCGGTCCGTGCTGGCGGCGGCTACCGATCCCTCGCGCTCCTTGAGAACGATGTCTTACAGTGGTTTTGGATCGGAACCCACGATGAATACGAGCAGCTACTCGGATTGCACTGAGCAACAAGACGCAGGTTGTCCGGCAACCGCGGGATCGGTGCTGGCGGCCGATAAGACAGTCGGCATAGTCTGCGCGTCCGGCCGCATAATCGCTCCGCGCGGTCCACGCCAGCGAGTGAGCTTCCACGTCAAAGCAGTCCGTCCACAACTGCAACTGCCGCGGGGCGCGTTGCGACCTTGACCCCGGGCTCCCTTTGGATTACTCTCTGAACATTGTTCGGGGCCCGTAGCTCAGTTGGTCAGAGCAGGGGACTCATAATCCTCTGGTCGCTGGTTCGAGCCCAGCCGGGCCCACCACTCCAGCCCTCAGAACACCCCCAGCAGGCAGAGGGCGGCTACGATCGTCAGCGCCGTGACGATGGCGAAGAAGGCGCGTTGCGGGATGCGGTTGAGGATCTTGAACCCGATCGCCGCTCCCAGCAGAACGACGGGCACCAGGGCGAGGTTGTACAAGAGACTTTGCGGCGTGATCATGCCGCGCCAGACGAAGATCGGCAGCTTGGCCAGGTTGACCAGGCAGAAGAACCACGCCGCCGTGCCGACGAACTGCTCCTTCGGCAGATCCCGCGCCAGCAGATACATGTTCATGATCGGGCCTGCCGCGTTGCCCATGGTCGTCGAGAAGCCGGCGGCCACCCCCGTTCCGGCCACGACAACCGGATGGTGCGGCAGCCGGTCCCAGCGCATGCGCCGCCGGGCCAACTCCATCGCCGTCATGGCCAACACCAGCCCCCCCAGCAAGGGCCTAACCATGGCGTCATCCATCCGGCCGAGGGCCACTCCAGCCCCCGCCATCCCCAGCACCACCCAGACGAACAAGCCGCGCAACTGGTTCCACTGCGCGTGCCGACGATACAATGCGATGGCCACCACGTCGCCGGTAATGAGTATGGGGAGCAGGGCACCCACCGACGCCTTAGCCGGCAGTACCATGGCCATGACGGGCACCACGAGGATGCCGAGCCCGGGCACGCCGCTCTTGGCGATTCCAGTCAGAAGCGCGGCCAGCGCTCCCACGGCCAGCAGTTCAGTCCCAAAGTAGTCCATCAGCCCGCGGGATGGTCCGGACCAGTGGAGTCGGGCTTCTTCGGTATCTCCGCGCGCGGCTCGCGCGGGGGTGTCTCCTCGCGCCCCTTCTTGAACTCGCTCAAGCTGCGCCCCAACGAACGGGCCAAGTCAGGTAATCGTTTGGCCCCGAAGAGCAACAAGATCACGAAAAGAATGATCAGGATCTCGAAAGGTCCGGGCGCTCCCACGCCGAGAAACACCATTGAGTTCATCGCACACCTTGCTCCTTTCATCGCCGCCGCAGAGCTTCGTTCAGCGCCCTCTCTGCGTCGGCAAACCACACCGTTCCCCTGATCCAGTACAACGGCGCCTCGGCGTCATCGAGACGGCCGGTCCGCACGTAGAGCCTGAAGAGAACAACCTGATGATAGCGGTTCCAGAACGCGAATGCAACATGGCGTTCCCAGAGCGCAACCGCCTCATCCGGGGCAGTCGGAAACAACGCATCGACCCTCAGTTGCACCAGTTCGCCGTTCAAAGGGTTCAGGCGCACGCCGCGTTCGGACCACCGGTCCGCCAGGTCCTGGCGGCGGGCCGATGCGTCGCCCGCGCGACCATGCAAAGCCGTCTTGCCGGCCCAGATACAGGCGTAGTAGTCGAAGGGGTACAAGGCGTGGGCCAACCGGCAGGCGCGCTGGATCTTCTCCGCGTCCGTCGCAAGCGCGCCGTAACGGCTTCGGCAGTACAATACGGACGCCACGGCGGCGCGCGCCGCGTGGAGCATGCCGATCGCGCAGACCGCGAGTAGAACCGCCGCCACCAGGCGCGCGACTGAGGTTTTCTTGCTCATGACACGGAACCGAAGCGCGCGGCATCGGTCGATGGCATCCCATGCGGCACGGCTAGAAGACCCAGCGGCGGGGAACGATCACAATATCTCCCCGTCGGATCAAGGGGTCCTCGACCTTCCCGGCCTCAATATCCTGCATATCGAAGACGAGCGACAGCTCGCCCCGCTTGATCTGCACCTTGCGGCGCTTGGCATATTCCGTGTATCCGCCCGCCACGCTGATCGCGGCGTTCAGCGTCATTCCTCCCGTCATCGGGTAACGCCCTTCGCGCTTGACCTCGCCCCTGATATAGAACTCGTCGTCCGGAGAGATGACCGTGCTGTTGACGGTCCGGTAGATTTCCCGTTCGACATAGGTCGTTTCAATCAGAACCTCAGCCTGCGCGGTGGTCAGGCCCGCCAACAGCATATCGCCGATGTGAGGCAGCGTCACATTGCCGTTCTCGTCGATCACGTCCTCGAACTGCTGCGGCGCGTCGGGAATGCCGAACAGCGAGATCGTCACGCGGTCGCCCTTCTGAAGGGGGCGACGCACGGGGGCGTCCGGCACTGGGGCGGCAGGTTCATCCACCACGGCGGGGACCGATGCCACGTCCGTCTCCGGCGAGGCGGGCGCCCCGTCAGGAGCGGGCGCCTCGCCGACCGGGGCGAACGTCACCGCGGCGCCTGAAGAACCCGTTCCGTGCAAAGTCTCGAACCAGGCGCCCGGGCGCGCCTCATCGGGCCGGTAAGGCTCCATGCGCAAGTCCTGAACCGTGCCGCGCGACGCGCAACCCGAGACGAGCATCGCCAGCGCCGCCGCGGCAAGCGCCAAGCTCCCAGAAACCCTTCTTATCATCTCTCCCATCATACCCTCGATGGAGACCGCCTCGCGGGCACGGCCTCCCGGTTCAGCCCGGCTTCCCTTCGCGCTGCGCCGCTTCCGGCCGCGAGCGTGTGTAGGCGGACGAGTAGTCATGCCCGTAATAGTAGTACGAATAATCGCGCGAAATGTTGATGTTGTTCAGAACCACACCGATCAGGTGGGCGCCCACGTTCTCGATCATGGCCTTGGCACGGGTTGCGACAGCCTTGGGATGCTTACGGTGTTGGATCACCAGCAGCACGCCATCCATCTCGCGCGCCAGCAGCGAGGCATCGCTGACGCCGATAATCGGGGGCGCGTCGAACAGCACGAGGTCGTACCGGCGCTTCAATTCATCAACCAGTTCCTTCATGCGTAACGTATCGAACAACCCGTGGTGACCGGTGGAGAGGCGGCCGCTGGGGATGAAATCCAAATTGGCGATCGTCGTATGGATGATGGCCTCGTCGATGCCGACGGCGCCGACCAGGATGTTGGCCAGCCCGACGTCCTTCGGCGTCTTGAACATCGTGTGCTGGGTCGGCCGGTGCAAGTCCGAGTCGACCACCACGACCTTCTCCCCCAGGCGCGTCGCGACGTAGGCCAAGTTAAACAAGGTCAGCGACTTGCCCTCGCCCGCGCTGCCGCTTGTGATCGCATAGGCCTTGCCGTCCTGCACGAGCTTAGAGAAGCGGATGTTCGTGCGCAGAATTCGGTATGCCTCGGCATGCGCGGCATCCGCATCTTCGCTGACCAGCGGCTTGACCTTCTGGGGAATCACGCCCAGAACCTGCACGCTCATGGCGCGCTCGATGTCCTCCACGGTCTTGACCGAGGTATCGAGATACTCGATGAAATACGCCAGGCCCACGCCGGCCAGAAGCCCAACCAGGATGCTCAGGATCAGGTTCAACGTGATATCGGGGCTCACGGGGTCCGTCACGCTGGGAGCGGACGCGGGTTGAATGACCTCCACGATCGAGCGCGGAATCCGCATCTCGATCTGCTCCTGGATATAGCGTGCTTCCAACGAATCGCGTATGCCGCGGGCATGCGCCAGTTCAGCCTGCGCGCGGCTGAAATCCAGATAGGCGCC
>JAQBFL010000241.1:0-20134 GCA_032123415.1 bacterium
GCGCCGATGGCGGCGATGTTCGTCAGCACGGGCACGTCGGCGCCCGCGTCGAAGAAGACCTCCAGCAGCGTACCCGCCGCGGGGCTCTCGACCTCGAAGACGGCCTTATCGGTCTCGATGTTCGCCAGCGGCTGCCCCTCCCGTACGGCGTCGCCCGCCCGTGCCAGCCACTCCACCAGAATGCAGCTCTCCACCGACTGCCCCTGCCGGGGCATGATCACTGCCGTTGCCATGACGCATCCTTCCTTCCCGTTCGTTCCGTACGCCGTCACACGGTCACGACCCGTGTGCGCGACTTGCGCGCCTCCCGCAGAAACGCCGCGGGAGCGCCCTTATCCGTGATCAGCACATCCACGTCATCCATCGATCCGGCGCGTGCGAAGGCCACCTTGCCGATCTTGCCGCTGTCCGCCAGCAGCACCACAACGCCCGCGTGGGACATCATGAGCTGCTTGGTCATCGCCTCGGCCGGATCGGTCGTGGTCAACCCTTCCAGCATCGCGAGGCCGATCGTTCCCATGAACGCCTTGTCCACGTGCAACCGTTCGATCACCGGTTGCGTCAGCGCGCCGACAAACGTCTGGCTGCGCCGCCTCAGCTCTCCACCCACCAGGATCAGCCGCGGGCCGCCCTCCGAAAGGATGGCCGCCACCCGCAGCGAGTTGGTCACCACCGTCAGCGAACGCATCGCCCGCAACAGGCGCGCCAGCGCCAGCACCGTGCTGCCGCCGTCCAGAAAGACGCACTCCTCGGGTTCGATCAGATCGCGCGCCGCCGCCGCGATGCGGCCCTTCTCGCCCGCCGCGATCTCCTGCTTGTCCTCGAACAGCGGTTCGTCCAGCCGCCCGCCCGAAAGCACCGCGCCGCCATGCACGCGGCTGGCCTGCCCGTCGGACTCCAGCGTGCGCAGATCGCGCCGGATCGTGGCGGGCGACACCCCGAACTCCCGCGACAGGTCGTCCACGCGGACGACCCCGCTGGCCTTGAGCGTGCGGCGTATCTTTTCCAGCCTTTCGACGGCCAGGTCGGGTGGGTTTCCGTTGTTCATTTCTGCTCGCTTATGATCACTTTTGTCCCTTTATAGTCATTTTCAAACCTCTCTGCAACAGAAAAATGTCGCGCGCCGTAACGCGTCAGTGACATGGGCGGGCACCCGGGGTGTAGGACCGATTCTTGCTTGGGATGCCGTTTTGAGCTTCAATGTGTTTCACCACGAAGAAGACGAAGGTCCACGAAGGGGGAGTCCATGGCCGGTGAGCCACCGTTCATGAAGGGACACTGCCCGGAGCATGGCTACGCGCTTCGATGCGGAGGGCGGGGGAACCCCGCCTGCCATGGGCGCGGCGCGGAACGCGACAAACCGGTCATCATCAAGCCCAAAGCACCCCCAGCGCGGTCGCGAACCGGTTTGTCGGATTCCGCGCCGTGTCCATGGCGGGCAAAGCCCCTCCGCATCGAAGATCTTCCATGCACCCTTCGTGACCTTCCTCGTCTTCGTGGTGAAACCTCTCGTCCCTGCGCAAGGCTTGCGGTCGGATGCTCCTGTCGCGAATCAAGCTCTATCTGGCATCTGTCAAGACCTGTCATGCACCCACCCCCCACGTCGCTGACGCATTACCGCGCGCCTTGACAAGCCTCCCGCGGCGGGGCAATATCGCGCCGTCTCCGGTTCCTCTTGCGGCCGGAGGTGCACCAAGCCATGGATTTTTTTGCCACAGCCAGCCCAGGAACCGAAAGCGCCTTGGTCGACGAACTGAAGGAACTGGGGCTAAAGGGCGTGCGAACTCAGGGCGGCGGCGCGCCCTTTATGGGCGAGTGGGCCGACGCCGTGCGCGTCTGCCTGCACTCGCGCGTCGCGTTGCGCGTCCTCGAGCTGCAGGCGCGCTTTCCCGTGGCGTCGCGCGACGATCTATACGCCGGCGCGCGCGCGGTCGATTGGACGCCCCACCTCTCGCCCAGCCACACGCTGGCGGTTTCCGCCGTTTGCCAGGACAGCGTCTTCACGCACTCGGGCATGGCGGCCCTCGTGGTCAAGGACGCCGTGGTCGACCAGGTGCGCGACAGCCTGGGCGAGCGGCCTTCGGTCGATCGCGACGACCCCGATGTGCGTATTTTCGTCCACTTGGCCGGCAACCGTGGGTCTCTGTATCTGGACCTGGCCGGAGAGCCGCTGTCGCGTCGCGGCTACCGCACCGAGGCTGGGGAGGCGCCCTTGCGGGAGACCCTCGCGGCCGCCGTGCTGCGCCTCGGGGGATGGGACGGCAAGACCCCTCTGCTCGACCCGATGTGTGGCTCGGGCACGCTGGCCATCGAGGCGGCCCTGTGGTCCGGTCGCGTTGCGCCCGGTCTGCTGCGCATGATATTCGGCTTTGAGCGCTGGGCGTCGTTCGACGACGAGCGCCGCGCCGTCCTGCGAACGCTCTGCGGCGAAGCCCGGCGGCAGTCGCGCCCGCCGCCGGTCAAGATCACGGCCACGGACATCGACCCCGCCATGATCGAGATCGCCCGCGCCAACGCGCGCCGTGCCGGCGTGCGGCTGACGTTCAAACAGCGCGCGCTGGCCGATTGGCAGCATGACGGCGAGCGCAAATTCGTCGTCACCAACCCGCCCTACGACGCCCGCCTGGAAGCCGATACGGAGTTCTGCCGCATGGTCATGGCCTCGCTCAGCCGCATGCACGGCTGCCGTGTGGCCGTCATCACGGCCTTGCCCGAGTACAAGCGCGTTATGTCTCTGCGTCTCGCCGCCGAGATCCCGCTCAAGAACGGCCCCCTCGACTGCCGCCTGCTGGTCTACGAAGTGCCGTGATCCGGCGTCTATGGACGCCGATTCGAGGGTGTTCTGCAAGAGCTTGCGTTAGCTATTATTCCTCAGGACCGTCCCGATAGCCAACGCGGCAAAATCTCGATTGACGCGATCGCGGAAGTGATGCAGCATCTCCCGTCGAGTTGACGCAGCGATGACGACCGCGTGCTTGCCGCCGCGCGGTGTGCGGGAGGCGATAATGGACGCGGATATCAAGAGCTCAGGCAATCATCTGGACATTGACTGGTACCGGGTGCCGGTGGACAAGGATGCGCTGCGGAAACTGAACGAACGCAGCGATCTGATGGGGCTGCTGCAAAGTGGATGCCATCTTGCGCTCCTGACCCTCACAGGGGCGCTCGCGATCTATGGAGTCGGCCGTTTCCCTGGATGGGTGGTCGCCGGCATCGTTTACATGCACGGCACCTTCTTTCATTTCCTGCTGAGCGGCTTCCACGAACTCTGCCACGGCACCGTGTTCAAAAACCGCTGGCTGAACGACCGCATGCTGCAACTCTACAGCCTGATCAGCATGTTCCACTATATTGAGTTCCGGCAAAGCCACCGCCGGCACCATCTCTACACCCTGCATGCGCCCTATGACTCCGAGGTCGTGCTGCCGATCCGGCACGAATTCTGGCCGGTGGTCAAATCGGTGTTTCTCGACTTCCGCGGCTATGGGATTCTGAAAGCGCACTGGCGCTATGCGACAGGACATATTGACCATCCCTGGAATCAGCGGCTGTTCCCGGAAAACAAACAGGAACTACGGCGGCAGTTGTTCAACTGGTCGCGGCTGACCCTGGCCGTGCATGGCGGCATCTGCGCGGGCAGCCTGCTGTTGGCTGCGACCGGACACCCGCGATGGCTTCTGCTGCCCCTGCAGACGACCTTCGCCCGCTTCTACGGCCGCTGGCTGAACTTCCTGCTGAACGAAACCCAGCACGTCGGCCTCAAGGACAACACTCCCGACTTCCGGCTATGCTGCCGATCGGTGATGGTAAATCCGATTTTCGGCTTTCTGCACTGGCAGATGCAGTACCACATCGAGCACCACATGTACGCGGCGGTTCCCTTCTACAACCTGCCGAAGCTGAACCGCCTCATCCGCAACCAGTTGCCGGAGCCTCCACGGGGCGTCTGGGCCGCCTGGCGTCAGATCGCCGATATCCTCAAGAAGCAGAAGTCCGATCCTGACTACTGCTATCTGGCTCCCCTGCCCCCCCCCGAAATCCGCCTGAACCGGGAGGATCAGGGACAGTCCTAAAAATACTTCCGGGGTATGCAGTTGCATCCAGTGACCCCAACGTCTGGTGTTTCATCGTGAAATACCGCCCTCTATTCGATCGCGGGGAACGGGCGCGGTCTCAACTGCCTGCTGAACCAAGCGGAAGAAGAGCTTGCCCCGGGACAGTGAGGTCCTTCGGTGGAACCGAAACGTGAATTCGGCGAGATCGAGGTAGTAGTCCAGATGCTCTTGAATCGATGGAGGCTCTCAGCGGAGGCGTCATGAACCCGGCCAAGTCGAATGCGCCCCATCTCTTTCATTTGCCCCTGGCTCCGATCTTCCAAGGCGATCATCACCAGCGCCTTGTTTTCGGCTCCACGCCTATCATCGTCCGTGGGTAGTCTTCCATACCCCCGCATACTACCGCTGCGACTCGACGCTCACCTGCTCCGCCGCCTGGCAACCATCGAGGAAAGCTTGGTCTTGAACCCTTGACTGTTATCTCCAGGACCGTCCCTGATAACCGCCCGGATCATGTGACGGAAAGAGCCCTGCTCCATGCGAACAGGACCAGGGCGAGGCATGCCAGTTCCAGGACGCGTTCGGCCCAGGCCGGCGGCTTGCGGCGGTCCGTCATGGCCAGCAGCGCGCCGATGACGGCGCCGCACAGCATCCCGAGCAGGTGGGCGGTCGCGTTGCTCCCTGGGGCCGACCCGAGCATGGCCAGCATGCCGAGGCCCGCCACGAGCGGCAGCCCCGTGCGGCGCAGTAGCGGCCCGATCAGCCCGCCGTGGCGCGCCAGCTCCACCATGCGGCCGGCGGCCAGCAGCCCCAACGCCCCGAACCCGGCGGTCGAGGCGCCTACGCTCGGGCGGATCCCGGCAAAGAACCAGGCCTCCACGGCGTTGCCGCCAACGCCCGCGGCGAGGATCGCCACCCACGCCAGGCCGGACCCGAACAGCCCGCAGGCGGCATGGCCGAGGAGCAGGAGACTGCACAGGTTACCGGCGAGGTGTCCGGCATCGGCGTGGACCGTTAGTGCCGTGACCGTACGCCACCATTCGCCCGCCCGGACGGCGGCGGCTTCCATGGACGCCGCGCGCACGACCGCTCCGCCGGCGTCGGCTGGTCCGAGCCAGGCGTAGAAGGCCGCCAGGAAACCGGCGACCCACAGCGGCGACCAGCTCGCCTCAATCCAGCTCGGCATGGCGGGGGCGGGCGGCTGCGCGGGCGGCCAGTTGCGGTTGACCTCCTCGAAGGCGTCGATCTCGGCCTGCGCGGCGTCCCGCGCGGCGTCCGGCAGGACGATCGCCCATCCGTCAGGATCGTGGGCGAGCTCGAAGTCGAAGCCCGCGGCGGCGAGGGCCGTGACCCATTCCCACGTCTTGACCTCGGTCGGTCCGCGGATCACAGGGATTAGGTTCGGCATGGCAACCGCCGTCCGCGCTCAGCGCCCGAAGAGCTTCAGCTTACGAAGTTTAGGCAGGATGACCGCCTTGCAGTAGGGCGCCTGCGTATTGCGGTTGAAGTAGTCCTGGTGGTACTTCTCTGCCGGGTAGAACTCGGCCGCCGGGACGATCTCGGTCATGATCGGGTCGGGGTAGGCTTTGCCGTTCGTCAAGGCGCGCTTCGATGCCTCCGCGGCGAGGCGTTGCGGTTCGCCATGGTAGAAGATGGCCGAACGATACTGCGAGCCGACATCGGCTCCCTGCCGGTTCGGGGTCGTGGGGTCGTGCATCGACCAGAACGTTTCCAGCAGCGTCTCGAAGGAGACCGCGGCCGGGTCGAAGCGGACGCGGATCGCCTCGGCGTGCCCCGTGCGGCCCGCCGAAACCTGCTCGTAGGTTGGGCTCGGCACGCTGCCGCCGGTGTACCCGGACGTCACGTCCAGCACGCCTGGGAGCCGTTCCATGACGGCTTCGACACACCAGAAGCATCCCGCGGCGAACGTGGCCAGCTCCTCTTTCGGCCGGTCCGCCGCGGCCGCGGCAGCCGGGGACGGGGCGAGGCCCTCCTTCTGAAAGTCCAGCGCGGCGGAGTTGATGCAGTAGCGCAGGCCGGTGGGCTCCGGGCCGTCCGGGAAGACATGGCCAAGGTGGCCGCCGCACCGCGCGCAGATCGCCTCGGTGCGGACCATGCCGTGCGAACGATCCTCGGCCTCGCGGACCCCCCCGTTCACGGCCGGCCGCATGAAACTTGGCCAGCCGGTTCCGGAATCGAACTTGTCGCCGGACGCGAAGAGTTCGCTGCCGCACGCGGCGCAGACGTAGGCGCCCGTCTCGTGATGATCGTGGTACTTGCCCGACCAGGCCGGCTCCGTTCCCTTGCGCGTTAGGACTTCCCGTTGCAGCGGGGTCAGGGCCGCCAGTCTTTCCGAATCGCATGGCATGGCCATCGGCTCCTTTCCGGGGGCGGCCGCGGCGCCATCCGCGCCGGACCGCGAATCTGTCCGCATGGCGACGGCTGCCGCGAGCGCCAGCGCGCCCACGACCGCCGCGGCGCCGATCGTCCTGTGCTTCATCGCTTGTTTCCCTGTCGATTTTCCGAAAGGGCGTCCGCGTCCTGTTCAGGCTTTAATGATACCGCGTTGGTGGAATATCGTGCAAGCTTCACTTTCCGCTTGCGCGGCGGCGCGCGCTCTGGCACAAGTGAGCGACATGAAGAACAAGCAGCCCAACATCGTCTTTGTCATGGCGGACGACCATGCGGCGCACGCCATCGGCGCCTATGGTAGCTGCGTCAACGTCACACCGAACATCGACCGGCTCGCGTCGGGCGGCATGCGCTTCGACAACTGCTTCTGCACGAACTCCATCTGCACCCCGAGCCGGGCCGCGATCCTGACCGGCACGCACAATCACATCAACGGCGTGACCACGCTGGGGACGCCGATGGACAACCGGCTCGCCACATTCCCCAAATTGCTGCAGAAGGCCGGCTACCAGACGGCCCTCTTCGGAAAGTGGCACCTCGGCGAGGGACCCGAGCACTGCCCGACGGGCTTCGACGATTGGGCGGTGATTCCGGGGCAAGGCCTTTACTTCAACCCGGACTTCGTGTTTCGCGGTCCGGACGGCGGCACGCGGCGCCCGGTCAAGGGATACGTGACGGACGTGATCACGGACATGTCTCTGGACTGGTTGAAGGCGCGCGACCGCAACCGGCCCTTCTGTCTGCTCACGCACCACAAGGCGCCGCATCGCCAGTGGCTGAGCGACGAACTGCACTCCAGCCTCTACCTGGACGAGGAAATGGCCGAGCCCGACAACCTGTTCGACGACTACGCCAACCGCGCCTTTGCGGCCAAGGCCGCCGCGATGCGCGTGGGCGAGCATATGAACAACAACGATCTGCAGGCGGAGATCAACCGCGCGCTCCCCGAAATGGAACTGCGCAAGTGGGCCTACCAGCGCTACATCAAGGCGTACCTGCGCGTCGTGGCGAGCATCGACGACAACGTCGGGCGCATGCTGAACTATCTCGATGCCGAGGGGCTGACCGACAACACCGTGTTCATCTACACCTCGGACCAGGGCTTCTTTCTTGGCGATCACGGTTGGTTCGACAAGCGCTTCATGTACGAGGAATCGCTGCGCTTGCCCTTCCTGCTGCGCTACCCGGCCGAAGTGGCGGCGGGTTCCGTGAACCGCGACATGATCCTCAACATCGATTTCGCGCCATTGTTCTGCGAGCTGGCCGGTGCGGCGCCGGTGCCCGAGTTCCAGGGGAGCAGCTTCCTGCCGCTGCTGCGCGCCCGGACGCCGGCGGACTGGCGGCAGTCGATGTACTACCGCTACTGGATGAACTCGTCGGACCACAACGTGGCGGCCCATTACGGGGTGCGCACGATGCGGCACAAGCTGATCTACTACTATTACGACGACTGCGGGCAGCCCGGCACGGGCAACCGCAATTTTGCGGGATCGGCGCCGGACATCAAGGGACACGCGCCGGAGTGGGAGTTGTTCGACCTCGAAAGGGATCCGCGCGAGATGCGCAACGTCTACGCCGACCCCGCCTACGCGGCGGTGCGCGATCAACTGCGCGACGAGCTGCATCGCGTGCAGACCGAAGCCGGCGACGTGCGCCACCCGAGCGACGCCTGACGCGTTCGATCGGGCGTCCGAGGCGAAACGGCCG
Source organism: bacterium (assembly GCA_032123415.1). Lineage (GTDB taxonomy): Bacteria > Verrucomicrobiota > Kiritimatiellia > UBA8416 > JADHWI01 > JAQBFL01. The sequence goes on from JAQBFL010000241.1 coordinate 8,175, forward strand.
AAGAAGTGAAGACGTCGTCGGCAAGAGCAAGGGTGGCGGCGTCGTGCGGCAGGGCAGGCGCATCCAATTTGACCCTGTTCGAAAAAGGCGCCAATAGTCTGGCTCGGCGAAAGATCTCAGATGTCGGAGGGCTTCGACGCGCCTTTGAGGGGACGGACCGCCCCGTCTCGGTTCGCCTCAGGTGTACCGTGCGGTCAGGGCTCGGCCTTCGCGCGCGCTGCGGACCGCCAGGTCGATGATGTGGATGGGTCGGCGCGCCCATTCGGGCGTGATGACCAGTGGCTCACCGCCCGCCAGGTGGTCGGCCACGTTCTGGTAGAACCGCCACCCTTCGCTGGCCGGATTGCGGCCCTTGGTGATGGTGGTCACGCCGTCGGCGTGCCGCCAGATCTCGAAGCCGTCGCCCTGAAAGCTGTAGGTGCCCTTCGTGCCGGTGATCTCCAGCCAGCCGCGGTCGCCATCCTTTGGGCGGGAGTCGATCGACGACGAATTGAGGCTCAGCCACCGGCCGTCCGCGAAGCGCACGAGCGCGTGCCCCTCGTCTTCGTTCGTGTCGTCGAGCCACTTCGTCCGGGGCGCCCAGAAGCCTGTGTGCGCAAGCCCCGTCACCTCGCGGATCTCCGCGCCCTTGAGAATCTGCAGGGAGTATTCGAGCAGGTGCACGCCCCAGTCGTAGAGAATGCCGCCCGAGATGCCGCGGCTGGTGCGCCACCAATCGCCGGGCTTTCCGTAACCGCCCATGTGGGCCTCGATGCGGAACACGTCGCCGATCTCGCCGGCGCCGATGCGCTTGACCGCTTCGAGGATGCACCCGTCCCAATGGCGGTTGTGGTAGGTCGAGAGTACGACGCCGTGCTTTGCCGCGGCCGCGATCATACGGTCGCACTCGTCCGTTGTGATGGCCAGCGGCTTCTCGCAGACCACATGCCGTCCCGCCTCCAGGCACTGCACGGCCAGGTCGGCGTGCGTATTATGCGGGGTGATGATCGCGAGCAGGTCCGTCTTCGACTTCTTCAGCAGGTCGGTCGCGGAGGCATACGTTTCGATGCCCGGGAAGTCCTGGGTCGCCACGGCGAGCCGCGCGGGGTCGATCTCGGCCACGGCGGTGGGCGCCATGCCGGCCTTCTGCATCTCGTTGAGATGGGCGCGCCCCATGTTGAACGCGCCGCCGTATCCGATCACTCCAACCCTGATGTCCGAGGCCTGTGCGTACTTCCTGGCCATATTTCGCTCCTTGGGTAGTTCGTGTTTTCAGCGTCTCCATCGTCGCAGGAAAACGTTCCGGTGTCCACCGTCTCTTGGGAGGGCGTAGCAACGTGCGGTGGTATGGCGTCCGTGACGTGAGGGTTCAATGCGGGGAAGTACGGATAATGCGCGTTCGGCGGTTGACACGGCGAGGGCCGTCATGTCATCGTGAGCCGGTCTTCGGAGAACGTTTTGCAGAGAGGAGAACGTTTTGCAGAGACTTGGGAAGGAGGTTCGGACCGATGAACAAGCGGACGCGATGCGCGACGGCGTTGCCGGTCCTGGCGGCTTGGCGGGGGTTTCGTGCGGCCGGCGGCCGGCGCGCCATGCGGACCATCCGAGCCTGGCCGTTATCCCCAAGGGAGCGACGCACATCTCTTGGCGCGCGGTCCGCGCCGGTGCTCCAGACCCTGCCGTCGCAACGGCGGACGGAAGTCCGGATGGTGTGTTTTCACGCCGAAGCCGCGCTGTTGAACGGTCTGCGCGCCGGCCAGATTGACGCGCTCTGACCGAAGGGCAGTAACCGACGATGGAGCACCTCACCCCCGAAGCGAACAGCGTGTTGCGGCGTTCGCTCGTCCGAGTGACGGTCGGCGGCAGCCTGGCCATGGTTTACATGGCCTGCGTCGGAAGTCCGGCGACCACGGAGTTCTTCCGGTTTCTGGGTGCGACGGAAACCCATTTCGGATTGTTCAGCGGACTGCCGATGCTGATGCTGTCGCTGCAGTTCGTCGGCGCGGTGCTGACCAACCGGCTGAGAGCGCGCAAGCCGGCCTTCATGTTCTGCATGATCGCCTCGCGCCTGACCTATGTGCTAATGGTTCTGGCGGCGCTGTGGGCGCCCCCGTCGAGCCGTCGCGCCGTGTTGCTGCTTTCGATCGGCCTGGTCGGGCTGAACGCGGCGCTGCTCAACATCGGCAGTCCGCTGTGGTTCTCCTGGATGGCCGACCTGATTCCGCACCGCGTTCTGAACCGCTACTGGGGCGTCCGGCAACGCTGGATGCATGTCGTCTGGACCGTCACACACCTGGCCGTCGCCGCGTTTGTCTACGGCTTGGACTGGCCGATCGTCCATGTCTTCGCGGTGCTGGCCGTGATCGGTGTCGCGGCCGGCATCGTGGACATTCTGCTTTTCCGGCGCGTGGGTGAGCCGCCCAACCTGGTCCTCAGAAACACGCCCTTCTTTCGGTCCCTGGCGGAACCGTTCCGGCACCGGGACTTCCGGTCGTTCCTGCTCTACTCCTGTTCCTGGTCGGCGGCCGTGTCGTTCGCGGCGTCGTTCATGCTGCTCCACCTGCTCAAGGGCATCGGGCTGCCCGTCTGGCAGGCCACGCTGTTGTGGTGCATCCTGGGCGCGGGCAATGCCATTTCGGCGGGGTTCTGGGGCATCATGGCCGACCGGCACGGACACAAGCCCATTCTGTGGATCTGCACCTGCTTCAAACCCGTGGTGGTGCTCGCTTTCTTTCTCATCACGCCCGAAAATGTGATGTGGATCATGTGCCCCGTCTGGCTTTTCGACGGTGTGTGGAATGCCGGCATTGCCGTGGCGACCAACGGGTACATGATGAAGACTTCCCCGAGGGAGAATCGCTCGATGTTCCTGGCCGCGGGCATGGGCCTGACCGGAATCTGTGGCGGCGCGGGGGCGATACTCGGCGGGTACTTTCTGGAGTGGACGTCGGCCTTCTCGGTGGTAGCCTTGGGGCGGAGCTGGACGCACTACCACCTGCTGTTCGGGCTGGGTATCTTCCTCCGCCTGCTGTGTTTCCCGCTCCTGCGGCGCGTACGCGAGCCGGGCAGCCGCCAGTCGTCCCAGGTGCTGATGGATGCCGCGGGCATGCTGCCGAGTCGATTCCTTCTTCCGCCCGTGGGGCCGCGGCGCTGAGTGGTGCGCGCGTGGTCCGGCCCTGTTGAGAGCGGCTGCGGCAAACCCCCGTGTCCGGCGATGGCCCCGTCTCCTGCCGCATCCGCGCCGCAAGGCAGCGGACTCCGGGGACGCGGGGGAAAGGGGTGCGCCCGCGCCGTTTCTGCCGCGTTGACGACACGGCGTCCGAGTCGCTAGAATCGGGACGCTGCTCGATTCCCGTCCGGCGTTCGGCGGGAATGGCCGCCGGGAGATGAAGCATGAACCGATCCGTTGAGGCCCCCGCCGGAATGCTCGACGCCGGGAGGCCGGGCGGGAGGCCGGGCGGGGGAGGGGGAGGGGATGGCAATCCCCACAAGCGCTAGCGCGCTACCTTGGCCTCAGGCGCAACGCACCGAACGCAGCATGGCAAACACCGCGCACAGCGCCTTGGCCCATGACACCCAAGCGCCGCCACGGACCTGACCTTCGAGGCCTATGCCAGGGACGGCGCGCCGTGCGCCGTGCTCGTCCCGCCGGATCACAGCGTCCGGCGCGAGTATGGGGACTTCGCGGCCGCCGCGTCGTACTGACGCCGGCGGCGAACGGCGGATAGCGGGGACTGCGGACACGCCGACGGAATGACACGACGAGGAGAGGGGGCGGACGATGGAGATCAAGATTTGCGGTCTGACGAACGTGGAGGATGCGGAGGTGGCCCTGGCGCTGGGGGCGGACTACCTTGGCTTCGTGCTGTTCGCGCGGTCCCCGCGCCACGTCACGGCCGAGAGGCTGCTGCGGCTGGCGGCGGACCTTCCGGCCGACGCGCGCAAAGTGGGCGTATTCGTCAACGAGCGCCCGGAGACGGTGCGCGAGATCGCCGCGGCCTGCGGGCTGGCGGCCGTGCAGATCCATGGCGACGAGCCCGCGGCGGACTACGCGGATTTCCCCGTGCCCGTGTGGCGCGCCCTGGCGGTGGGCGCCGGGACGTGCCGTCCGGACCCCGCGGCCTGGCCGGCGGCGCGGTATGTGCTTGACGCGCCCGCCCCGGATCGGTACGGGGGAACCGGACAAAGGGCGGATTGGGGTCGGGCGGCGGCCATCGCGGCGGCCCGCCCCTCGATGCTGGCGGGCGGCCTCACGGCGGAGAACGTCGCCGCCGCGATCGAGGCCGTACGGCCGCTGGGGGTGGATGTATCCAGCGGCATCGAACGTTCCGCCGGCTGTAAGGATCGTGCGCGCATGGCGGCCTTCATCGAGGCGGTGCGCGGACAGAGGCGAGGAAAACCATGAAACAGACGCCGGGCGAATTGAATATCCAACAGCCAACAAGGAATGTCCAATGACCATGAAACAGACGCCGGACGGCATGGGTTTTTTTGGAGAGTTCGGGGGGCGGTATGTTGCCGAAACCCTGATGCCGGTGTTGCTTGAGGTGGAGCGGGCGTACCGCGAGGCGTGGGCCGATGCGGCCTTTCGCGCCGAGCTCGACGGCCTGCTGCACGATTACGTGGGGCGGCCGTCGCCGCGGTATGCGGCGCAGCGTCTGTCGCAGTCCTGCGGCGGCGCGACGATTTACCTCAAGCGTGAGGACCTCAACCACACCGGCGCGCACAAGGTCAACAACACGATCGGCCAGGCCCTGGTGGCGCGACGGATGGGTCGCCGCCGGCTCATGGCCGAAACGGGCGCGGGGCAGCATGGCGTGGCCACGGCCACGGCGGCCGCGCTGCTGGGCATGGAGTGCGTGGTTTATATGGGGGAAGAGGATATCCGGCGCCAGGCGCCCAACGTCAAGCGCATGAAGTTGCTGGGGGCCGAGATCGTCACCGTGCGCAGCGGCACGCGCACGCTCAAGGACGCCATGAGCGAGGCGCTGCGGGCCTGGGTGGCGGAAGTGGACACGACGTTTTACGTCATCGGCACTGTGGCCGGACCCCATCCCTATCCCGAGATGGTGCGCGACTTCCAGTCCGTCATCGGCATTGAAACGCGGCGGCAGATTCTGGACAAAGAGGGCCGTCTGCCGGACGCGATTCTGGCCTGCGTCGGCGGCGGCAGCAACGCGGCGGGCATCTTCTACCCCTTCCTGGAGGACGCGGGCGTGGAGTTGATCGGTGTGGAGGCCGGCGGCTACGGGCTGCAGTCGGGTAAGCACGCCGCGAGCCTATGCGCGGGCATGGTGGGCATCCTGCACGGCACGAAGACCTTTGTGTTGCAGACCAGCGAGGGGCAGATCGAAAACGCCCACTCGGTGAGCGCCGGGTTGGACTACCCCGGCGTGGGGCCCGAGCACGCGTACTGGGCGAAAACCGGGCGTGTCCGGTACAGCGCGGTGACTGACGACGAGGCGCTTCAGGCGTTCGACGATCTGACGCGGCTGGAGGGGATCATCCCGGCGCTGGAGTCCGCGCACGCCGTGGCCGAGGCCAGAAAGCGCGCTCCGGGGATGGGTCCGCGGGGCGTGCTGATCGTGAACCTTTCCGGGCGGGGGGACAAGGATGTGGACAGTGTTCTGGAGTTGAAAGCCGCCGCCGCGGGCGCGGGAAAGGACGGTGCGCGATGAACCGCATCGACGAACTGTTTGCGCGGTATCGGGCCGAAGGGCGCAAGGCGCTGGTGGGGTACATGACCGCGGGCGACCCCGACAGCGAGCGCTCGCTGGAGAACCTGCGCACCGTATTGCGCCACGGCGTCGACATCCTGGAACTGGGCGTGCCGTTCTCGGACCCGACCGCGGACGGGCCCATCATCCAGGCCGCCGCGCTGCGGGCGCTTGCGGCGGGCGCCGACTTGACGCGGGTGCTGGCTCTCGTGCGGGCGCTGCGCAAGGAGTTCAGCCAGCCGATCGTCTTGTTCGGCTACGCCAACCCCTTCTTCCGCTATGGCTACGACCGGCTGTGCGCCGATGCGGCCGCGGCCGGCGCCGACGGCCTGCTGGTCGTGGACATGCCGTTCGAGATGGCGGGCGAGATCCGCGGGCCGGCCGAAGCGCGCGGCCTCGACATGATCTCGCTGATCGCCCCGACCACGGGACACGACCGCGCGGCGCGCGTGCTGGAGGGCGCGCGCGGGTTCGTTTATTACATTATGGTCCGGGGCGTGACCGGTGCGCGCGGCGAGGTGGCGGCCGATCTGGCGGACCGCGTTCGGGACCTGCGGTCCGTGACCTCCCTGCCGATCGCGGCCGGTTTCGGCGTCAGCAACGGCGGGCAGGCCCGGGAGGTGGCGCGGGCCGCCGATGCCGTCGTGGTGGGCAGCGCGCTGGTCAGGGCCGCGGGCGAGGGGCGCCTGGAGGCGTTGACGAAGGAACTGAAGGCCGGCGTGGAAGCGGCGCGGTGAACATCGTTCTGGTCGAGCCGGAGATTCCGCCCAACACGGGCAACGTGGGGCGCCTGTGCGCCGCCACGCGCAGCACGCTGCACCTCGTGCGGCCGCTCGGGTTCCGGGTCGACGACCGGACCCTGAAGCGGGCGGGCTTGGACTACTGGCAGTACCTGGACTGGAAAGTGTGGGACGGTCTGGACGAGGTACGCGCCGCGGCGCCTCCCGAGGCGCGCTTCTTCTTCGTGACCACACGCTCGCGCCGCCCCTACACGGAGGTGCGCTATCGCCCGGGGGATTACCTCGTGTTCGGCCGCGAGACGGCCGGCCTGCCCCAGGCCCTGCTCGATGCCAACCCGGAGAGCACCGTGACCATCCCGATGTATCACGAAAGCGTTCGCAGCCTGAACCTCGCCACGTCCGTGGCCGTCGTGCTCTACGAAGCGCTGCGCCAGACGAAGGAGTTCTGATCGATGACGAACGAGTCCGAGGCCGACATCAACGCGGCCATCGCGTTCCGTAAACGCCGGCGGCGGATGGTCGTGGATGTCGATCCATTCGCCGGACAAATATTCCTTCGCCTGCCTGGCCGCTTGTATTCGACGTGGGGCTGTGGCAGTATGCGCGTTCACTCCGCGGAGGGCTCGCGCCCCGGCCGCGAGGGGTTTGGAGGTCGACGATGAAGCAATGGTGGATTGCGGGTTTGGCATTCCTGGCGTTGGCGGGAGCTTCAGCCCGCGGCGATGCCGCGCGGTCCGAGGCGGACGGCCCCGGCGCGTGGCGCGAGGTGTTTCCGTTCGGCGCCTCGATCGCGGACGTTCAGGGCTTGGAGTTCGAAGTGTTCGAGGTCAGGGATGCCCTCGGGAAGCCGATGGGGTGGGTCTTCCGGACCGACCGCGTGCCGCCGGTGGTTCATGGACACAACAAGCGGGTTCAGATCGGCGCGCTGGTGGGACTGCGCCCGGATGGAAAGATCAAGGATGTGCGCATCGAGTCGCATGGCGAGACGCCCACGTACTTCCGGCGGCTTACGGCGTCGTTCTTCAAGCGGTTGACCGGCCGCGACGCGGCGGCCGCGTTCGACGATATCGCTGCCGTGACGGGCGCCACGCAATCCTCGTCCGCGGTGATCCAGGACGTTATGCTCTCGGCGCAAAGCGTGTTGAATGTCGTGAAACCTGCCGCCGCGCCCTGATGGCCCGAGCGGAACGCCGGTTTTCGAAAGGAGTGGTGTGGTATGGGCGGATTCTTCGGTGTGGTGTCGAAATGCGATTGCGTGTCCGACCTGTTCTTCGGGACGGATTACCATTCGCACCTCGGAACGGTGCGCGGCGGGTTGGCGGTGGGCGAAGGCGATGGGTTCGCCCGCTTCATCCACGACATACGCAACGCACCGTTCCGATCCAAGTTCGAACATGACGTCGACCGGCTCAAAGGGCGCAGCGGCATCGGCGTGATCAGCGATCTGGACGACCAACCGTTGATCATCCGCTCGCACCTCGGAACCTACAGCCTTGTCACCGTCGGGGCCATCCGTAACGCGGACGCGTTGGCCAGGGGGCTATTCCTGACCCGCGGAGTTCACTTTGCCGAAATGGGCGGCGGGGGCATCAACCCCACCGAGTTGGTCGCCGCGATCATCAACGAGGAGGACACGTTCGAGGACGGGATCCGGCGCGTGCAGAACTCGGTGGACGGCTCCTGCTCGCTGCTGGTGCTGACGCGCGATGCGCTCTATGCCGCGCGCGATCGCCGCGGGCGGACGCCGATCGTGCTGGGCCGCCGCGAGGGGGCCCATGCCGCGGCGATGGAGTCCTGCGCCTTCGCGAATCTCGGATACGAGACGACCCATTTTCTCGGCCCCGGCGAGATCGTCCGCATGACGGCCGACGGCGTCGAGCGCGTGCGGGAGCCGGGCGATCAGCTGCAGATCTGCGCGTTTCTCTGGGTCTACTACGGCTACCCGGCATCAAGTTACGAAGGCATCAACGTCGAACTGGTCCGCAACCGCTGCGGCGATGCGTTGGCCCGGCGAGACGACACGCCGGTGGACATCGTCGCCGGCATTCCCGATTCGGGCACGGCGCACGCCATTGGCTATGCCAACGCGCGGGGACTGCCGCACCGTCGGCCTTTCGTCAAGTATACGCCGACCTGGCCGCGCAGCTTCATGCCGCAGGACCAGTCCACGCGCGACCTTGTGGCGGGCATGAAGCTGTTGCCCATCCGCGAGTTCATCGACGGGCAGCGGCTGCTGTTCTGCGAGGACTCGATCGTGCGCGGCACGCAATTGCGCGGCATCGTCGAGCGGTTGCTCGCGGCCGGCGCGCGCGAGGTGCACATGCGTCCCGCCTGTCCGCCCCTGGTCTTCGGCTGCCCGTTCCTCAACTTCTCGCGCTCGCGTTCGGTCATGGAACTGGCAGCGCGCGCGGCGATCCATGAGATCGAAGGCGGCGAGCCGGCGGACCTGTCGCCCTACGTCGATTCGGACGGCGATGCGTACGCCCGCATGGTCGACATCATTCGCAAGAACCTGAAGTTGACGACGCTGCGGTACCAGCGGATGGATGACATGGTCGGCGCCATCGGACTGCCCAAAGAGAAACTGTGTACCGGCTGCTGGGATGGGGCGGGCTGCGCCGCGGCGGGCGGAGGAGCGGATTAGGGGGCCTTTCTTTAGTCAGGGGAAACCCCTAAACCCCTAACGCCCCCAAAAAAGTTATTGCTATCTCGTTCTCTCCTTGTTAGATTTAGATACGACGCAAGCGAGTGGGGGTTTGCGGGGCAGGGGAACATCGAAGTCTCAAAAGAGAGGTTTGAAGAGATGGCGAGTGCAGCGAAGTCTATGTTGGATGCCATGCGGCATGTGGCGCGGGTCGAGGCCAAGTCCGCGTGCGTGCAGAGCGAACGAGGCGTGCGCGAGCTGGTGCGCGCGGTCAATGCCATCGAACAGCGGCTAGCCAGGCTGGAGACGGCGAAGCCGGTTCCGGTCCAGGCCGCGGCGGTGCGCGAAAAGAGCGTTCGGGAAGGCTCGACGGCGCCCACATCGAGTTTCTCCTCGAAGAGCGTCAAGGAGTTGAGGGCCAAGCTGGGCGTTTCCCAGCGCGAGATGGCGCTGCTGGTTGGGGTGTCCACCCAGGCCGTCTACCTGTGGGAACGGCGCGGCGGACCCTTGCGCTTGCGCAATTCGACGCGCAAGATCCTGTGCCGCCTCATGCGGATGGGACGACGCGAAGTGCGAGCCGAGTTGGCCGGACGCTGACGTTTTTCGCTTGCGCGGGGGCGCGGCAGCCGCAATGATGAGCGGCATGGAGAGGCCATGCTGACCGTCGTTGCAACGCCCATAGGGAACTTGGAAGACATGTCCCCCCGGGCGGTAGCGGCCCTGCGCGGCGCCGACGCCGTGGCCTGCGAGGATACGCGCCGCACCAGGGCGCTGTTGTCGCATTTCGGCATTCCGCACCCCGCGCTGCTTCTCTCGTACCGCCAGGGAATCGAAGACCGCGCGGGAGGACGGCTGCTTGGGCTTCTCAGGGAGGGCCGGTCCGTGGCCCTGTGCAGCGACGGCGGCTATCCGGGGATCAGCGACCCCGGGTACCGGCTGATCGCCGTGGCGGCGGAGGAAGGCGTCGAGATCGACGTCATTCCCGGCGCCTCGGCCGTTCCCGTGGCACTGTTGATGTCCGGCTTGCCGACTTCCAGCTACACCTTCAAGGGGTATCCCCCCCGCAAGGCCGGCGCCCGTGCGCGCTTCTTCGCCCAGGAGCGCGAGTTGCCCCACACGCTGATCGTGTTCGAGTCCCCGATGCGCGTGAGTCAGACGCTGGAAAGCGCTTTCGCGGCCCTCGGGGACCGGCGCGCCGCCGTGTGTTCGGAGTTGACCAAGAAGTTTCAGCGCGTACGCCGCGGGTTTCTGAGCGAGTTGTTGCAGGCCGTGGCGTCCGAGCGTGTCCGCGGCGAGGTGACGATCGTCATCGCGGGCGGCAACCCCAAGTTTGCGCGCGACGAAGCGTGCGCGGAGCGGGACGATGCTGACTGACCCGCGGCCGAATATCCTATGGGTGTCCTTCGAGGGCGCGGATCCATCCCCCGCGATCACGGTCTACGAGCCTACGCCGGGGATCGCGAACGGCATGGGGCTGGTTGTGTCTTCCCCGGAGGAGGCTGCCGGCCCATGGTTCGGGCTTGAACCCCGGGCCGGCGAGAGGTTAGTGTGGCGGCATGAGACTGGGCGATGCGGGTTCGAAGCGGGAGAGGTTGGGAATCCTGGGCGGGTCGTTCAACCCCGTGCACCTGGGGCACCTGCTTGCGGCCCAGAGCGCCTTGGAGCGTTTCGACCTCTCTCGCGTCTTGTTCGTCCCCTGCAACCGGCCGCCGCACAAGGACTCGCGGGCGCTGGCGGACTTCGGGCGCCGCTACGCCATGCTCGAATTGGCGCTGGAGGACGATCTGCGGTGCGAGGTCTCGGACGTCGAGCGACAGCGCGGCGGCGTGTCGTATTCGATCGATACCGTGCGGCGGCTGCGCGAGCTGCACCCGTCCGCGGATCTGCATTTCATCATCGGGTCGGACACGTTATACGAGCTGCACCAGTGGAAGGAAATCTACGACCTGCTGAACCTTTGCACATTCGTCACACTGTGCCGGCCCGGACGGCAGGAGTACGAGGTCGATGCCGGGAGGATCGCGCTGAAAGAGCCGTGGCCGGAGAAACTGCTGGCGCACTGCGACCACGGCCGGCTGATCGAGGTCTCGTCTTCGGACATCCGCTACCGTATTGCGGAGGGGCTCAGCATAAGGTATCTTGTGCCGTCGGCCGTCGAGATGTACATTGCCGAGCACGGATTGTATCTGGGGTAATACAGAAAGGAGCCCATGATCGAAGCTAGGGACATTGCGAACCTCGCCGCCAAGGCGTTGGATGACAAGCAGGGACGCGACATTCGCGTGCGGGACGTGCGCGGCGTGTCCGAGGTGACCGACTGGACGGTCGTCGCGTCAGGCGGCAGCCCGCCGCAGATCAAGGCGCTGGCCAACGAGGTGCAGCACGCGCTCAAGGAGCACGGGGTGTCCTGTTACCGGCGCGCCGGCGAGGCGGAGTGCGGGTGGGTCGTGCTGGATTACTTCGATTGCATCGTGCACATCTTTCAGCCCGAGACCCGCGAGTACTACGACATCGAAGCGCTCTGGGGCACCGCGCCGGTCGTGGATGCCTGAGCGGGAGAATCCGATGAGCGAAACGTTTTACGTCACCACACCCATTTACTACGTCAACGACAAGCCGCATATCGGCCACGCCTACACGACCATCCTGGCCGACGTGCTGTCGCGGTATCACCGCCTGAAGGGCGTGCCGACGCGCTTTCTGACCGGAACCGACGAGCACGGCCAGAAGGTGCAGCAGGCCGCCGACAAGGCGGGGATGACTCCGCGCGAGCAGGCTGACCGCACCGTGGTGCGGTTCCAGGAGTTGTGGAAGAAGCTCGAGATCACGAACGACGACTTCATCCGCACGACCGAAAAGCGCCACACGCGCGTCGTGCAG
>JAQBFL010000242.1:0-4699 GCA_032123415.1 bacterium
TCCCCCCCCGCAGCACAAGCGCGTATCGCGATCTATCGTTGCCGAAACCGCCTCTATCGCATAGAGTAACTTCACTAATCAGGAGGGCAACTTGCCGCGTTGCGTGAGTTACCGGACTTTTCGGTGGCCGTGCGCGGAATAGTCCGCTACTCTTGACGCAGGTCAAGGTTTGCATCGCGGGCTTGTGCGAAGATGACTGCGTTTCAAGGGACAAAAGAGCAACAACCCGACGAAGGAGCGAGAGCGATGAGTATGTTCTGTTATCAGTGCGAGCAGACGGTTCAGGGCAAGGGATGCACCAAGTTCGGCGTGTGCGGTAAGGACCCCGAGGTGTCGGCGCTGCAGGATCTGCTGATGCACGCGGCCAAGGGCATCGGAACCTGCGCCCACAGCGCCCGTGCGCAGGGCAAACGGGACGCGGAGATCGACCGCTTCGTGGTCGAGGCGCTGTTTACGACCGTGACGAACGTGAACTTCGACGCGGGGGACATCGAGAAGTTGCTGCGGCGGGCGAGTCAGATGCTCGATCGGGCGCGCACCTTGGCCGGCAACGCGGTCTTGACGGGCGCCGCGGCCTGGAAGCCCGCCGCGGATCGGGCGGGGCTTGTGGCTCAGGGAGAGGCCGTGAGCATCACCGCGCGGCAAAGCGCGCTGGGCGAAGACCTCGCCGGTCTGCAGGAGTTGCTGACCTATGGACTCAAGGGGACGGCCGCCTACGCGGAACATGCGTCGATTCTCGGGAAGGAAGACGACAGCGTATACGCCTTCTTCCATGAGGCGCTCGCATTCCTCAACCGCCCCAGCGGGACGGTCGACGAGTTGCTGGCGATGAACTTGAAGTGCGGAGAGGTCAATCTCAAAGTCATGGGCCTGCTGGACGGAGCCCACACGGGCGCCTACGGCAATCCCGTGCCCACGGCGGTTCGCATCGAGCCTCGCAAGGGCAAGTGCATCCTTGTGTCCGGACACGACCTGAAGGACCTCGAACTGCTGCTCAAGCAGACGGCAGGCAAGGGGATCGACGTTTACACCCACGGCGAGATGCTCCCCGCTCACGGGTATCCGCAACTGAAAAAGCATGCGCACCTCGCGGGAAATTACGGGGGAGCCTGGCAGGACCAGCAGCAGGAGTTCGACGCCTTTCCGGGCGCGATCCTCATGACCACCAACTGCATTCAGAAGCCGTTGAACGGCTACAAGGCGCGGATCTTCACCAGCGGGCTTGTCGGGTGGCCTGGTGTAACGCACGTCTCGAACGACGACTTCACCCCGGTCATCGACGCGGCCCTGGCGGCGCCGGGGTTTGTGAAGGACGGCTCGGGCAAGACAATCCTTGTCGGCTTCGGGCACCACGCGGTTCTGGGCGTGGCGGGGCAGGTGGTGGATGCCGTCAAGTCTGGCGCGATCCGGCACTTCTTCCTGATCGGCGGTTGCGACGGCGCGAAGAGCGGCCGCAACTACTACACCGAGTTCGCGGAAGCCGTGCCGAAGGACTGCGTGATCCTCACCCTCGCCTGTGGCAAGTACCGGTTCAACAAGCTCGAATTCGGAGACATCGGCGGCATTCCGCGTCTGCTCGATTGCGGGCAGTGCAACGATGCGTACTCGGCCATTCAGATCGCGGTGGCCCTGGCCGGCGCGTTCAAGACCGATGTGAACGGCCTGCCGCTGTCGATGATCCTCTCGTGGTACGAACAGAAGGCGGTCTGCATCCTGCTGACGCTGCTGCACCTCGGCATCCGCAATATCAAGCTGGGGCCCAGCCTGCCGGCGTTCGTGACGCCGCCGATCCTCAACGCGCTGGTGCAGAAGTTCAACATCGCGCCGATCTCCACGGTGGAGCAGGACCTGGCGGACGCACTGCAGAACTGACGCCATGCCGTTCCGACTGCAACCAGCCCCCGTCGGAGCGGGCAAGACGCCATCCGGCGTGTTGCCCGTTGCGGGGGGGGCGCTCGCGCCGGGCCTGGCGCAGGAGATAAGATAATGAAGCGCAAGATGATCTGTATCGACGAAGACAAGTGCAATGGCTGTGGCAACTGCATCACGGCATGTGCCGAGGGTGCGCTGCAACTGGTTGACGGCAAGGCCCGGGTGGTAAAGGAGCGGTTTTGCGACGGGTTTGGCGATTGCATCGGCGAGTGCCCCACGGGAGCGCTGACGATCGAGGAACGAGAGGTTGAAGAGGAATTCGACGTGGAGGCCGTCAAGGAGCACCTGCGCAAGACGCGTGGCGAGGACGCGGTCCGACGCATGGTCGCGGCCAACCTGGCGCATGATCGCGGCGAGCACCCGGCGCCGAAGCCGGTGGCCAGACCGGCGGCGGGGCACGGCGGCGGCGGGGGGTGTCCGGGCGCGAGGATGCGGATGCCGTCCGCGGAAGGGCCGCGTCCCGCGGCGGCTGCCGCGGCGGCGACTGGGGCGGGACCGGCCCGTGTGATACCGTCCGAGCTGGACCAGTGGCCCATCCAATTGCACCTGGTGCAGGCGGGGGCGCCGTTCTTCCGGAATCGCGAATTGGTCGTGCTGAGCACCTGCTCGCCGATCGCCTCGGCGGATGTCCACTGGCGGTTCGTGCGTGGCCGTGGCGTGGTCGTGGCGTGTCCGAAGCTGGACCGCACCGAGGGGTACGTGGAGAAGCTGGCGGGCATTCTGGCTGAACCGACGATCCCCCGCGTGCTGGTCGTGCGCATGGAAGTGCCGTGTTGCGGCGGACTGACCTCGATCGTGCGGCGCGCCGTACAGGAGACGGGCCGTTCGGACCTGGTGGCGGAAGAAGTGACGGTGAGTCTCGGCGGTGAAGTCATGGGAACGAGCCGCTTGTAGGAGGAGGCGAAGAGCATGAGCGCAATGAACATCGTGGCGGCCTTGCCGTTGGATCTGGCGAATGCGGTTGACTACTCCGAGGGGAGCATAGTAAGCAAGACGCTGATGGATAAGAAGACCGGCACGCTGACGCTCTTTGCGTTCGACGCCGGGCAGGGTTTGAGCGAGCATACGTCGCCGTATGACGCGACGATTCTCGTGCTCGACGGCGAGGGCGTGCTGACGATCGGCGGCAAGCTGGTGCGCGCGCGAACCGGCGAGTTGGTGATCATGCCGGCCGGCGTGCCGCACGACGTGCAGGCCGAGAGCCGACTCAAGATGCTGCTGATCATGATACGGTGAGAGGAGCGGAACGGGGGGGAGGATGATCGCGCATCCGGGCGTTCAAGCGCGGTCTCAGGGGCGGGGCGGTTCGCAAAACGACATCTCCATCCGCGGAAGCAGTTTCAGCGGCGGCGTTCAGCCTGAGCCGCGCCAGCGGCGATAGGCTGCGACGCCGAGAATCGGCACGCTCTCGATCCGTTTGCCACGTACCGCGTTCCCTTTGTTCTCGTTCTCGTCGTCGTCCTCGATCCTTTCGCCATCGGAATCCGAGGACGAGGACCGTTCGCTTCGCTCACTGAGGACGAGGACGATTCCGTTCCGTCTCTCTTCATCTTTCTTTCCGCTCTATCCGATCCAGCACATAGGGCAGCCATCTCTACATATTGAGAAGAAATTTCTCGCAACTGACAATAGTTCGCGCCGTTACGTCATTAGTAAGGATGTTGTAAAGCGTGGCACGGGTTATGCTTTTAGTAACGGCGCATCAATTTGCTAATGTGAGGTTGTCTGTGAGAACGAGAATGACTAATTGGACAAGATGCCTCTCGGTGTTGGCCGTTTCGCTGATGATGGCGGCCGCATCGCTGGCGGCCGAAGTCGAAGCCGGTTCTGACGTCCGTCTGCGTATCGCGGTCGTCGACTTCTCCGCCGCGTTCGGGCGGCCATTCAGTTCCTGCGATGTCAAAGTGACGCCTCTGTCGGACGCCGGGAACCAGTTGAGCGGCGCGATCTCGGAACGTCTGGGGACTTGGCCGGAGTATGCTGTGATCGACCGTGAGGAAGTCCGCAAGGCCGTAGCCCGGTACAAGTTGAGCAAGCACGGTTTCAGCAAGCCTTCCTCGCTCCTCAAGTTGGCCGAAGTGCTGGGGGCCGACGCGGTTGTGTTGGGGCAGACCGAGGGCTCCGCATGGACTGGCAAGGGGCATGAGGGCGGAAGCCTGTACGCATCCCTGCAGATGGTTTCGACGGCGGACCAGCGGGTTCTGTGGTCCATCGACGGCAACACGACTTCTCTGACGTCTTCCAAGGATGTGGTGCTCGATCTGGCGGAGTCTCTGACGAAGGACCTGTTTGCCAAACTGGTTGAAGGCGGCGGCGTCCGCCCGCTGTTGGCGATGCACCGGCCTGAGCGGTAGCAGAAACTGACGCAAACCATGTGAGACTCACTCCCGGACGGCGGATCTCTCGCGAATGCGACCCACCCGAATTCGGCGAGAAAAGCCAAGAGGCACTCGGTGATCCGACCGAACGGGATTGAGTCTTTGCTCTTGTCCGCATCTTCCTGCTCGTAGACCGGAATCTTGGGGTGTGTGACGAAAGCGCTTCCCATCGTGCCGGACGCGGCGTATTGTTTCCTTCCCCGACGAACTAGCTGCCGCGCGAATTCTTCGGCGGCAGCCGCCGCGGTCATTGAGCGTGAGAGGTGTCGCCATGCATGCCCCGGGCGAGGTCATCGAACTGGAAATCGACAGCATGGCGTTCGGCGGAAGGGCCGTCGGTCGCTTGGACGGGTTCGTGTTCTTCGTGGACGGCGCCCTGCCCCTCGAGC
>JAQBFL010000243.1:0-3199 GCA_032123415.1 bacterium
CGGCCTGCTCGAAGAGGGTCTGGTGCCGTTGGCGGTAGAAGTCGGCGAAGTCGGGGCCGACGAGGCTGTTGCCGCAGCGGATGTTCTTGTCGAGCGCGCAGAGGGGCTTGCCGGGGGCGGCTGTATGCAGCCAGAGCGCCAGCTTGGAGATTTCGACCGATTCGGGGTTGATGTCGACGCCATAGATGTTGTGGGAGAGGATGGAGCGGATGATGGCGTCCTGATCGAAAAGGCCTCGATGCCCCTCGATCCGTTCCTGCTCGGCGACGGCCCAGCGGTATTCATCGACGAGGCGGTTGAGGGCCTGGATCAGAAAGGCGCCGGACCCGCAGGCGGGATCGACGATGCGCAAGCGGTCGAGGCGGAAGCGGTACTTGCGCAGGAAATCGAGCCAGCCGGCGGCGGCCCGGGCGGTGCGGCGGCGGTCGGACTGGAAGGCGCGGTATTCGGCGATGGCGCTCTCGTCAAGCGGCGGGATCGACGCGAGGCCGAGTTCGGCCTTGATATCCTCAAGGCGCGCGCCGAGGGCCTGGTCGACGATCATGCGCACGACCCATTCGGGGGTGTAGTAGACGCCGTCGGTCTTGCGTTTGGTGAGCCTGTTGATGGAGACGCGTCCATCCGCCTCGGCCTCCATGATCTCGAGCTCGGTGATGGATTGCTCGAAAATGCGGCCGAGGGTGTAGAGGCTGATGGCGCGGGCGCCGACGTCGGTGGTCAGCCCGAAGTTGTAAGCCCCCGAGAAGTAGAGCAGGGTTTGGGGATGAGCGAGGATGGCGTCGGCCTGTCCCTGGGCGCAGAACACCTTGGCGGGAATGCGCAGGGCATCGAGCTCGGGATCCTCATCGAACAGGCCGCCGTTGAAACGGTCGATGGTGTGGGGGCCGAAGGCACCGCCATCGCGCATGGCGCGGAAGAGGGCGCGCATGGCATCCCACGGCCCCGATCCCTCGGGATTGTAGAAGCGGCTTTGGCTCTCCTCGATGAGCAGGTCGCGCAGCAGTTCGGGGGGATAGCGCAGCACGCGGCCCATGTCCTCGCAGAAGAGTATGAAGATGCAGCGGTCGAGGAACCGCTGGGTGAGACGCACAAGTCGGCCGCGCGATCCGCTGAAGCCGGGGTTGGCCTCGACGAGCGTGCGGTACACGAACTGGCGGTAGTCGTGGTATTCGCGATAAAACTCCTTCTCGATGGCCTTTTCGCGGGTGACCTGGTCGCGCAGGAGGCGGTCGAGCAGCGGTGCGCCACGGTCGGCCAGCAGCATGTCCGGGCGCAGCAGCCGCCAGAAGGCGAAGCGGCGGAAGGCGGCCGTGGGGGTGTCGGCCAGCAGGCCCGGTTCGGTGGCGGCGCCGGTTTCGGCCAGCACAAAACGCTGGTACTGCGCGCGGCCGAGGCGACGGGCGTAGAGCCGGAACTCGTTCATGTCCGTGACCAGGGCAAAAGTGGGCTCGGCGAGGCTGTCTCGGTTGCGCGATTGCCAGGCGGACTGGAGGTAGTCGAAGCACTGCTCGACGGGAGAGCGGTTGTTTTGCTTGCGGAGTTGCCGGGCATCGAGACCGGAGCGGATGTCTTTGAACTCGCAGAGCACCTGTGCGATGCCGTCGCCGCCCTCGCCGAAATGGCCAAGGGCCAGATCGGAAAACCCCGTGCCGCCGGATTGGCCCGCCCCGGCCACCTCGAATTGCGGGCGGCAGGTATAGGCCGCGGGTGCGTCTCCCTGCAGGCGGTAGCCCCAGGTTTCGACAAAGAAGCGCTGGATAAAAGCCGTCTCGGAAGCCCGCTCGTTCAGTTGCTCGCGGTTTGCCCAGGCGCGCAGGCGGGCAAGGAGTGCCGGGGCATCCGGGCCGGCCTCGAAGGCCTTGAATTCAGCGTCCCATTGAGCACGCAAAAAGGTGTCATCGAAAAGGGGGTACGCGGCCATGGGAGCAGTTTTCCAGAAGGTGCCGGCGGATGCAAGCTGGGAACGCGGTAGCGGGGGATTCAAAAGTTGTGTCTAGGACCGTCCCCGACAACGGTCACCCCACTGCGCGCGCCCAGACGCGCAGAGCGTGCCTGGACATACGGAGCGGTGGACGATTGGGATGCTCTCTACTCGTCATCCGTTCTCGTCGCCCGATCTCGTCAACCGATTCCCCGCTTTCATTCCATTCGGAACCTTCACGGCGCGAGGATACGGGTCCACCGATTCATGCGCAACAGGGCCGTGGCGGCGAACGAGCCCGCCACGGTCAGGGCCATGATGGCGAGGGTCGTTCCGAGACGCGAGGCGTCGAATCCCAGGACGGGCGCCGCCAACTGCAGGGACTCCACGAACAGGGCGTGGACCAGGTACACGCCGAAACTTAGGTCGCCGAGAAACCGCCACACCCCGGACGATCCGACCGTTGCCGGGGCGCCCAGCGCGACCGCGAAGAATCCGAGGGAATAGAGCAGGACGAAAAGTGGACGATCCAGTTGACAGGCGTGGGCCATGATCGCCAGCGTCGCGCCGCCTGCCATGAGGCACCGCCCCGCGGCGGCGGGTAGCCGCCTCATCAGGAGCGCCGCGGCCATGCCGGCCGGCATGTAGGCCGGCAGACCCAGCATGGGCCCGAGCATGGTGCAGGCTTCCGGAAAAGCCAACGGTGCGACCAGGCGTTGTTGAGCCAGCCAGAGGATCGTGGAGAGCAGCAGCAGCGCCGCGATGACGACCGTTCGGGGGCCGAGACGGGCCGCGAGCATGGCCAGGGGAACGAACAGCACCGTAAGGTAGATCAGCCCGGGCAGAAAGTAGAGCTGATAGGATGCGCCGCCCGTGAGAAGCATGGCGAGCAGATTCGACGGGCACTCGCGATGCGAAAGCAGCCTGACGGCGCAGCGGACCCCGAAGTAGATCGCGGTTCAGCAAAGGTAGGCCGGCAACAGCCGCCGCAGGCGACGGCTCGCGAGTTCCCGCGCGCCGACAGCGGGCTGACGCAGCGCCCGGTCCTGCAGGAAGAACGCGCTCATCAGGAGAAAGCAGGGCACCGCGAACGCGGCGAACCCGCTCCACCGCAAGGCCCGCGCGTTGGTGTCGCAGGCGTGGATCCAGACGACACCCGCGGCGCCCAGGATGCGGAGGATGTCGAAACCGGGCAGGCGCGAGTTTTCGCGCGGCGCACCGTTTGCGATGGCTGCGCCCGAGTGGGCCGTTTGAAGCCGCCGGATCATCGGGCGGGAG
>JAQBFL010000244.1:0-4345 GCA_032123415.1 bacterium
GCCAACCCCTTTGACCGCGCCGGCGCGCCGGCGGCGGACAGGAGAAGTGATGATGAAGAGGACCTTTTGTATGCTGATGGTGGCGCTGGCGCCGCTGGCGGCAGCCGCCGAAGCCGAGAAGGCGCCGGTCGTACTCGTTCCGGCCTCCGATGCGCGGATCCAATACATCGGCCGCTTCGATGTTTCCAATACGAATGCGCCGCGATTTACATGGTCCGGCAGCAGGATCAACGTCCGCTGCCAAGCAGAAAGAATCACACTGCTGAAAGACGCTCCGCCGGCCGATCGCACCGATGATTCCGGCGCGTCCTTCCGCAACTGGTTTGACGTGCTCATCGACGGCCAGCTTGTTCTGACCATCGTCGCCAAGCCCGATCGCACGCGCTATGAAATACCCTGCCCGCCGGGCAACGGTGCTCACACGATCAGCGTGTTCAAGCGAACCGAGGCTGTCGTCGGCGTTTGCACGTTCCTCGGCTTCGAGTTGTCCGAGGGCGCCAACCAAAGCAGGATGGCCGACATGCTTGTGAAGGCGATTGCCGCCGAAACCGGCTGGACATTTGCGGAGGAAGACGCAACATCGCGCGATGGGAAGTGAAAGTCAGGAATCGCAGTTGAGCAGGCGGACTTCCGAGAAGAGCCCTAAGCGGTGAAGAACGTGGCGGCCGTGGCCGCAGACCACGTGAACCTTTAGGATAGGAGAAACGAGACCATGAAGGCGATCCTGTCATTTTTGTTGGTTTTTTCCATGTGCTGCCTGCTGACATCCCAAGGGATGGCCGCCGACGCGACGAAGCAGGCGAAAGACGCGGTGGTCAAGGCGAGCGCAGTCAGTGGAATTGCGCTGACCACGCATCGGCCCGGAGGCGGCGACCATGGCTTCGGGGTGAGCCCCGAGACATTCGGGGAGATCGTGCGTCACGACATCAAGGACAACCGCGTCGTCGGAAGCCGCGTGATCTACCCGGGCAAGGCCCGCGCGGCGTTCATTGATCCGTCCGGCGAGCGCGTGGTGTTCATCAAACTGGACGGCCGGCTGCACGTGATGAAGGCGGACGGGACCGGTCTGAAGGAGCTGACCCGGACGCGAAACCGCAACGCCAGCGCGGTGGCCTGGCCGGCGGGAGATTGGGTGTACTACAGCGAAGAGGGCAAGGCTCCGCGGGGCTGCTGGGGCGACGAGGAGAAAGCCGACACCCCTGAGAAGCGCTCTATCCGCCGCGTGAACGTGGTCAGCGGCGAGGACGAGGAGGTGGGAACCGCCCCGGACAAGATCTGGCAACTGAGTCTGGCCTTGGCCAGCGGTAAAGGCAGCGGGCGCTACGCCATCGTCAACTACCTCGCGGACCTGTCACAACCGGGCAAGGCCGTCAATTCGCGGAAGCTCAGATGCGGCACGATGGTTTCGCCCAGTGGCCGGTTTGTGACGGAAGTGACCGAAACCCACGCGGATCTCGAAATCTGGAGCTGGGATCTGGACACGCGCCTGACGGAGTTCCGCGTCAACGCCTGGGCGGTGGCGGATGGCGATCGTCGGAATTACTTCTACCGGCCGCGGTGGTCGGCCAATTCGGACAAGTGGGTGGTGATGACCCATGGAATGGATTTTGGGTGCACGGAACGCAGCAATGCCGCGCTGTACAACTGGAAGGAGCAGATCCAGATCCAACTGACCCAGAACCCGCTGGATGGGAAGGCCTGCGACGAGGGCGAGTCGTTCTGGCTGGCAGGGTTGCCGGTCGATTTCTCCGTGATAGAACTGGAGGGCAAAGCGCCGTACACGGTCGAACTGAAGTCTCCGAAGGTGGAGGGAGAGGGCTGGAAGTGGGACTTCGGCGATGGCGCTACGGGCAGCGGGGCGGTGGGCCGGCACACCTACACCAAGCCTGGAGATTACATCGCCACGGCCCGGAAGGGCCAGAGCGCCCTTCGGCAGAGAGTATTGGTGTTGCCGCCAAAAGGCCCCCGGGCGAAGACCGTGTCCGCGCTGGACCCCCGGCACGTGCTGGTGGTGTTCGATGAACCGGTGAAGATCGACGGGGCGGCGGTGAAGCTGGAGTCCGGACGGGCGGCAACCAAGCTGCACATGGAACCTCTGGGGCGGCGGTTGGTGGCCGAGTTCGACCCGCCGCTGGCGGCGAAGGAAACGCTCGTGCTGGAGAAGATCACCGATCGCGCGCAGGTTCCCAACGTGGTTGCCAACCCGCGGCTGCCGGTTCAGCGCCCATCGTGGCCGGCGGACACGACCGGCCTCGTATTCCTGTGGGAAAACGCCAAGGCCGAAAACCTGCTCTGGGACTCCGTCCTCGGCGGCGTGCGGGAAACCGGGGTCAGCACCGCAGAGTATAGGGGTGCGGCCCGCTTCAATCGCGATGGGGCCGCCATGGCTGCGGACGGGGCGGTGTTCAAGCCCATCCCCAACGGCTCTGTGGAGGCACGCATCTCGGAAGCCTGCAAGAAGTCGAACCAGTTCAGCTTCGAGATCGTGGTGGCGTCCGCTGATCTCGCGCAGACCAAGGGCACGGACGACAAGCCCGTGGCCATCGTCAACTGGGGTTACGGGTGGCGCAACGGCATTTTCTGGCTTTTCCAAGAGAAAGACAAACTGCTGGTGGGCCTCTCCAAGTCGTGGGGCGATAATAAGCCGGAGGTGTTCGAGATGGCCACGCTGTCCGACACCAAGCCCCACCACCTGATCGTGAGTATCGCCCCCAAGCGGCTCGCGGTCTACCTCGACGGCAAGAAGGTGAAGGAGATCGATCCCCTCCTATCCGCCCGACTCGGCAACGCCCCCCCGATGTATTTTGCCGGGTATCATTTCCATGATAGCCAGAAACCGGTCTGGCGCGGCACCTTCGAATACGTCGCCATGTACGACCGCTTCATCGAGGAGGCCGAGGCGGCGAAGAGCGCTGCGGCCGTGGCCGCGAGCCTGGCCAAGCGCAAGCCGATGGATCGCGTGGTGGTGGACGCCCGGCTGGCGGCCAAGACGCCGGCCCCCGAGCCCAAGGATATGATGCCGTACCGGAGTGCCCTGGTGGCCTACGAGTACGCGGTCCAGAAGGTGAAAGACGGCAAGGCCATCAAGGACGGCCAGGTCGTGCGCGTGGCGCACTGGGGCGTGCGCGACCTGAAGAAGACGCCCGCCGCCGAACGCGCGGTGGGGGCGACGGTCCCATTGACCCTGGAGCGGTTCGCGGATCATCCGGAGCTCGAGGCGGAGTTCATACGCGATGCTCTCCCCGTCAGCGAGGCGGATCTGTGGACCGACGGCCAACCGTGAACCATTCAACCCATTCTAACTAGAAAGGAAAACCTATGCGAACCAGCCCGAATCCAGTGAAATCATTCATCACCGCCTGCTCGCTTGCGCTGCTGCTCGTGGCCGTCAGCGCGGCACTTGCGGCCGAGCCGGCACCAAACCAGCGGACGACCGTGTTGCCGATCTACACGTTGCCAGAGGGAGCTGCGGCCGACGGCAAGCTGGCCGAATGGGCCGGGGTGCCACCCGTCCCTGCGGAACGGTTCAACATCGGCCCCTTCCCCGACCGGACGAAGCGTCCGGCCCCGGACGATTTCGCGCCCACTCTGCGCTGCGGTATGAGGCCGGGCAGCTCGGACCTGCACTTCCTGATCGTGGTGCGAGACTCGCAGCGCTATACCGACGCAAGATTGGCCTGGATCGAAGGCGACCGCATCGAGATGTTCCTCGACTTCGGCCGCCAGGCGCGCGATAAGCAGCGGCCCGACTGGTGGACGGACAAGGATCGCAATCGGTTCGTCACTCCGCCCGGCATGGGCCAGTTCGGGTTGGGGCCGCAGACGCTGGCGTTCGCCGCGGAGGCGCGCGTTGCCTCCGGCGCCGCCAAGTGGAGGTACGACTACGCCTGCGTGCCGGTCGAGGGCGGCACCGCCTACGAGTTGCGGCTCACCGGGCAGAGCGTGCTCGACTCGCTCGGGGCCAAGACGCTGCCCGAACGCGCCGGCTTCGAGCTGATCATCGACGACCAGGACAACCCGCTGGCGCTGCGCACGGAAGGCTGGCGCAACGGCGGCTTTCAAGGCGGCGATAGCGCGTGGCTGTTCCTCTCCGAGCTGAAGGTCGGCAACGCGGCCGTCCGGATGGCCCACGTGTTCACCGACCAGTACGGCATCCTGTCGCTGCGGCCCCAGCCGGCCGACGCAGCCGCGGCCGCGCCGCTGCCGAAGTCGTTGCCGGAGCTGTTCGGAGTCGATCCCACCGCGGCGCAGGTCGAGCAGTCCATCGCCACGCTGCCGGCGGACCGGCTGGCCGACCTGGTCTACTGGGCCGGGCTCAGCAACGTCCAGTTCACACCGACACTGG